>JBJKSP010000233.1:0-4250 GCA_046703865.1 Thiobacillaceae bacterium | reverse complement strand
TTCATGGCGAGGGGGATCGATTGACGTCGTCGGTTGTCATTGCAAGGGGCGACGCGACAATCCAGGGCTCGGTAATCGGAAAGTCCTGAATCGCAGCGCTGCGCTCGCGACGACAAGCCTGGACCGCTGCAGCCCTGGGCCCCTCCCCATAACGACCGATGGACTAGGAGCCGCAGCTGATCTGCTTGCTCTCGCCGTCCAGGGTGCCGTCTCCATCGGCATCGATGGCGGTGCGAATGCGGCCCGGGAAATTGATGATGATGGCCCTGGCCTTGACCAGGGAATTGTCATAGCACAACACGAAGGTCCCAATGTTGTTGCTGTCCCCCGTGGAAGTGAAGGCGATGTAATCGGTGAAGTGGGCGTTGCTTTTGAAGGAGACCCGGCCGCTCACCGCACCGCCCCTCTTCAGCGTGGCCTCGCCCGTATCCTGCGACCCGTCGCCGTTGGTGTCCACGAACATGGTCCAGGCGTCGCCGCAGTTCTTGTTGCCGTCTGTATTTCTCAAGGTCACCCTGATGCCCCGTCGGACGGCCTCGCCGCGTGCCGTATTCAGGGCCGCCACGAAACCATTCGTTTCCGACACCAGTGTGTTGGTGACATAGAGGTCATGAAAGCCCGGCACGGCGACCATCAGGAGTATGGCGGAGATGGCCATCGTGACCAGCAGCTCCAGCAGGGTAAAGCCCAGGTTGACGTACGTCATCGAAGCCTGCCTGATTGTTTAGGCTTGGCGCGGAAATACCCGCCTGCCCGTGTTTTTCACCATGGAAGCCAGGACCGTGACGGCATGGCCAGTCGTTGGCAGGCCGTTGGAACGGCTGCACAGAACCAGCTGTGGCATTGCGCGGTGCTTGCTCCCTCTCCCGTCTATTTGATATGTCTATGTCCGAATCGCCGACCGACACGCCCTTCTGGGACGTTTCGGCTACGAACGGTAATTATTTTTCTGAAATATTTATAAAAACTATTTTGATGACACGTAGTCCTGTCTGCAACCGTTGGCAAGGGCACCAGGGTCCGGGACATGGAAAATGATTCAGCCACATCATATGCCCCCAGGGGGCGAACGAAAGGTGATATGCCTGACTTGAATGTGCTCGTCATCGGCGGAGGGGTCATCGGGCTCTGCTCCGCCGTCGCCCTGCGGCATGCGGGCCTGGGGGTCACTTTGGTCGACGCCGGCGCAATCGGCGCCGAATCCTCCTGGGCCGGCGCAGGCATTCTGTCCCCTCTTCTGCCGTGGAATTACGGCGATGAGGTCAACGCCCTCACGGAGCGTGGCCGGGCACTCTGGCCGGGATGGTGCGAAGAGCTGCGTTCGTGCGCCGCGACCGATCCGGAATACATCGAGAGCGGCATGCTGGCCATAGATGTCCAAGATACGGAGCAGGCAGCGGCGTGGTGCCGAATGCACGGCTGGAGGTTGGAGCACATCGAGGCCTCGGCCTCCATCCCTTATCCCGGTATTCTGCTGCCGGACGTGGCACAGGCCAGGAATCCCCGCCTGGTCCGGACGTTGGGGGAATACGCCCGTGACCGGGGCATCCCGATACGCGAGCATTGTCCGGTCCATGCCTTCGATATCAGGAATGGCCATGTGAGCGCGGTGAGCACGGCCGAGGGGCACATGACGGCGGATGTCTTCGTGGTGACAGCAGGGGCCTGGACCCGGGGACTGTTGGACACGGTGGCCCCCCAACTGTCGATCGGTCCCGTGAAGGGAGAGATTCTGCTGTTTCAGGCTGCGCCGGACCTCCTGCCTCACATCGTCTATCGGCGGGGCCACTATCTGGTCCCCAGGGCCGATGGTCTGGTGCTTGCAGGCAGCACGATCGAAGAGGCCGGATTCGACAAGACCCCCACGGCCGAAGCGGCATCCGTCCTGCACCGTTTTGCCGTCGAGACCGTCCCGGCCCTGGCCGACGCACCGGTCATCAGGCACTGGGCTGGGCTGCGCCCCGGTTCGCCTGACAATATCCCCACCATCGCCGGACACCCCAATATCGACAATCTCTTCGCGAATGCCGGGCACTTCCGCTACGGGGTGACGATGGCACCGGCCGCGGCGGAGCTGATTGTCGACCTCATCACGGGGCGCCCCCCCCGCCTTGACCCCCGTCCCTATGCCTGGCCACCCGCCTGAATCGTGAATTAGACGCAGTTTATATTTCTGCTTAGAATAAAGGCACCGCTTGCAGACGTGTATTTATCAGAGATGCGATCCATGTGCTGTCACAACCGCGAAGACGTCGCCGATCTGCTGCGCAGACATGGGGTCACCCCCACCCATCAGCGCATCGAGATCGCCTATGCGCTGTTCTCCAGGCGCGAGCACCTATCCGCCGACCAGATCCTGGGCATCGTCAACATGCGGCATAGCGAAACCTCCAAGGCCACGGTCTACAACACCCTCAAGCTGTTCCTGGAAAAGGGATTGGTCCGGGAGGTCATCGTCGACCCCAGCAAGGTCTTCTATGACCCCAATACCCAGCCCCACCATCACTTCTTCAATCTGGCCGATGGCCGTCTCATCGACATCGAAAACGAGGACATGCGGATCCTGGGCCTGCCGGCACCGCCGGATGGCATGGTGGCCGACAGCGTGGACATCATCATCCGTATCCGTCCACAACTGCTCACCGATCGCGCCGAGGCGACTTTGATATAATCGCCCGCCGGCGCTGCTGTAGCTCAGCTGGTAGAGCAACTGATTCGTAATCAGTAGGTCCCCCGTTCGAATCGGGGCAGCAGCACCAAAAAAACAAAGGCTTAGAGCACGTTGCACTAGGCCTTTTTCATTGATGTAGACGCAATGTAGACGGCGCAGAACGATTGCGGGGCAATTTCCCAGCTTCGCTTGAATCGCCTCCCATTTCCGATCCTTGTCTCCTATGCCGACGGCCAGAGACTTAGGAATCGTTAGACGGTGCAAGTCCGCTCGTTGGCGGGACCGCAGCCTTTCCCGACTGTCTCAGAAGAATCTCATCCGGACCTCCGGCGGATCGGCACAGCGGCTATTTGAACGTCAGCAAGGCTCTGGAACCTGCCGTACAGCCAATGCGTACAAGTCGGCCTTTGCGGTCACTGGTCAAATTAATCTCATGCAGGGCAGAGTTGTATCTCAATCGTCGAATGAACGATTTCCTCATGAACGGAAAGCATTTCCCTGACCTTTGCAGGAGTAAGCGTCCCGTCATGCGTGACAACACTCATCGCGCAAGAATATGCACCTTTGCCGACACGCCAGACATGAAGGTCTGAGATGCGTGTTTCGCCACGGTCAGACCCAGTCTCCACTGCCTCGTGGATTTCCTCCACCACGGGATGATCCATTTCACGGTCGAGCAGAATCTTCCCTGTTTCGGTCAGTAGACCTCTTGCCCAGTTGCCCACGAGTGCTGCGCCTACAATACCCATTACCGGATCGAGCCATGACCAGCCGTATATCAGGCCACCACCCAGCGCGATGATGGCCAACACCGATGTCGCAGCATCGGCAACGACATGGAGGTAGGCGGATTTCAGGTTCAGATCGTGGTGGTGTTCATGGTCCAGTCCGTGATGATGATGGTCATGCCCATGGCCGTGATCATCATGCGCTTTGCCAAGGATGGCCGCGCAGACGAGATTGACGATCAAACCGATTACCGCCACGAAAATAGCGTCCCGGTAATGGATGGGCTGGGGCGAAAACATTCGCTCAACGGAGCCGAATACCATGAGCGCTGCAACGCCTAAAAGGAATATGGCACTCGCAAAACCGCCAAGCACTTCGATCTTCCACGTGCCGAACGCAAACCGCCGATCGCGCGCATATTTCCTCGCCGTCGCATAGGCAAATGCACTCAGGCCGATGGCCACCGCGTGGGAACTCATGTGCCAGCCGTCGGCCAGCAGGGCCATCGAGTTGTACCACCAGCCTGCGATGATCTCGATGACCATCATCACAGCGGTGATCCACATCACCGCCCGAGTGCCACGCTCGGCCGCATGGTTGCCAACATCAAAGACGTGCTCATGGGTCCAAGGCGAGAGATCATGTGTATGCATTGTTGATCCTTGCTATCACCACCTCGTGCGGAGGGAGTGCGTGTAAACGGGTTCCATTGCCATATATCTGGCGTCCCGGCGCGTGTTGACCTTCGCAGGCAAAAGTCAGCCCGACAGAGAAAAGAAACTCAGCAACAGCATAATTGAGACCGCAGGTGCCCGCTAGCAAGGGGGAGTGGATGTCTCCTCATGACCCG
>JBJKSP010000232.1:0-4560 GCA_046703865.1 Thiobacillaceae bacterium | reverse complement strand
ACCCCGTCGGCCGCCGCGTAGCGGTCGTCGGCGATGACCACGGCCACCTCCTGCATCTGGAAGTGCACCTTCTCGTCCGCCAGCACCGCCTGCACGTCGCCGGCCAGAGTGGGCATCCAGTGCAGCTTCAGGGGTTTCAGGTCCTCGGCGGTGAGCACGGCGAGGACCCCCGGGATGGCCAGGGCCGCCGTCTTGTCGATACCCTTGATGCGGGCGTGGGCCAGGGGTGAGCGCACGATGTCCATGTACACCATGCCAGGCAGCTTGATGTCGTCCACATAGTTGCCCTTCCCCTGGATGAAGCGGGCATCCTCTTTGCGCAGCCTGGGCTCGCCGACGCCGCCCAAGGCGGTCAATACTTCGTTGGGAGCGTTCATGTTCGGGTCTCCTCAGTCATCGGCCGCCGCCCGTTCAGGCCGCGACGGCCTCCTTCTCGTGTTCATGCTCGCGCAGGGCGGCGGCGGCGTGGAGCACGGCCTTGATGATGTTCTGGTAGCCCGTGCAGCGGCACAGGTTGCCTGACATGCCCTCGCGCACCTGCTCCTCGGTCGGGTCGGGGTTTTCCTGCAGGAAGCGGTAGGCGCGCATGAGCATGCCGGGGGTGCAGAAGCCGCACTGGAGGCCGTGTTCCAGGTAGAAGGCCTCCTGCACCGCGTGCAGGACACCATTCTGGGCCAGGCCCTCCACCGTCATCACCTCGCTGCCTTCGCACTGCACTGCCAGGACGGTGCAGCTCTTCACCGAGCGGCCGTCAAGGTCCACGGTACAGGCTCCGCAGTGGCTGGTCTCGCAGCCGATGTGGGTGCCGGTGAGGTTGAGCTCCTCGCGCAGGAAGTGGACCAGCAGGGTGCGCGGTTCCACCGCCTTCTCGATCTGTTGGCCGTTGACCGTCATGCGAACCATTTGCTTGGACATCAGCGTCTCCTCGTCAATCTGGTAAGCCGGGGGCGATCACCGGCAGCGCTCGGATGCGCGTTCCACCGCGCGCCGGACCATCTCGCCCGCCATGGCGGTCTTGTAGGCGATGTCGCCGCGCAGGTCCTCCGCCGGGGCGCACAGGGCCATGGCCTTCTGCACGGCCTCCCGCAGGCTGGCGTCGGTCAAGGGCCGGCCCAGCAGGGCCTGCTCCGCGTCCTTGGCCCGCAGGGCGGTGGAGGCGACGTTGGTGAGGGCGATGCGCACCGCGCTCACCTTTTCTCCCTCCTTGCGCATCACCACCGCCGCCGCCGCGGTGGCCCAGTCGCCGGTCTTGCGCTTGAGCTTTTCGTAGTCCCAGCCGGTCCCGGCCGGGAAGGCCGGTACACGGATCTCGGTCAGGATCTCGTCCTCGGCCAGCTCGGTCATGTAGATGCCGTGGAAGAAGTCCTCCGCCTTCACGGTGCGGCTGCCCTTGGGGCCTTCCAGGACGAAGCTGGCGTCCAGTGCGATGGCCAGGGCGGGATGGTCGTTGGCGGGGTCGCCGTGGGCGATGTCCCCGCCGATGGTGCCCCGGTTGCGTACCTGGGGATCGGAAATCTGGCGCGCGGCCTCCGGGAGCAGGGGGACCTGCTCCCGGAGCAGCGGCGAGTCGATCAGATCGCGCTCCACAGACATCGCGCCGATCCGGATGACGCCGCCTTCCTCGCGGATGCCGCGCATGGACTCGATACGGTTCAGGTCGATGAGGTGCTCAGGCCCGGCGAAACGCAGTTTCATCATGGGCAGAAGGCTGTGTCCTCCCGCCAGGAGCTTGGCCCCGCCGCCGTACTGGGACAGGAGCGAAACCGCCTCGCCGAGGGTGTTCGGCGCGTGATACTCGAAAGCCGATGGGATCATGGCGCCTCCTCTCGTGGTAATTGATGATCACTCGCTTCTAGACTGAGTCTAGTGAGCCGGAGGGGAGTTCGCTGGCCGAAGCACGAAACTTGTAAGATGGAGCACGAAATGCAAAATAGACGCACGAACGAAACGTGGACCGAGTGACGACGGGTCAGACGGGGATATCAAAACGACAGGTGCTAGGGAGGCCGTTCCCCGATATTCGCAAGGCTTTGGGGGTACTAACCTCCCAGCGATAAATTACCATTACGCAATTCGGGTCTTGACTTACTGGCTTGGTGACGGATGAACCCCAGCGGATGAAGAACGCCGAAATCGAACGCCTTCTGGCATTGCTGCCCAATGCCTGCGATGCCGCCATAGCCGTCAAGGATCCGGAGGGTCGCTACCTGTACGCCAATCCCGCGTTCGGCCGCTACGTGGGCAAACCGCCCGGGGATGTCATCGGCTGCCGGGATGCAGAACTTCTCGATGATGAACGTGCCACGACCCTGCATGTCGTCGACCAGTCAGTGTTCAGCCGTCAAGGGGGGATCAGCAACGAAGAGCATTTCTCGCGGGACGGTGGCGTTTTCTCCTATGTGACGACCCGGTTTCCGATCTTCGATGAAGACCGCCGCCTGATCGCCCTGGGCATCATCGCGATGGAGACCACGGATCAACGCCACGGCAAGAGCCGGGCCGAACAGGCGTTGGAATCGGCAGAACGGGACAATGCCCAGCTTCGCAGCGCCCTGCAGTCCATGGAGGAACTGGCGAGCACGGATCGCCTGACCACGGCCTGGAATCGGAAGCGATTCGGCGAGGAGGTAGAGGTCGAGATACATCGTTCCAGCCGGTACGGACACCCCGTTTCCCTGCTGTTGTTCGACATCGACCATTTCAAGCAGATCAACGACACCTACGGCCATCAGCGGGGCGACCAGGTGCTGGTGGCGGTCACCTCACTCGTCCGCGAGGTGATTCGAAAGCCGGATTCGCTGACCCGGTGGGGCGGCGAGGAATTCGTCGTGCTGATGCCGAATACCGGCCTGTCCCATGCACGCCTGCTCGCCGAGCGTATCCGGGCACATGTGGCCGCGAAGGACATTGCCGGTCTGAAAGGGATCACGGTGAGCATCGGGGTGGCGGAATATCTCCCGACGGACTCGCCGTCCGAGTGGCTGGAACGCGCCGACCGCGCCATGTACCGGGCCAAGCACAACGGTCGTAACCGGGTTGAATTCGACAACGCCCGCAGGGACATGGTATTGGCCGAGCACATGGAGAGCGGTTTCGTGAAGCTGATCTGGAAGGATGCCTTCCGCTCCGGCCATCCCCTGATCGACGAGCAACATCAGGAACTGTTCCAGATTACCAACGAATTGCTCGAAGCCATGCTGTCCGGATACCCGGCCGAGGAGATCGCGATCATCGTCGGGAACCTGCTGACCGGCGTCGCACATCACTTCGAGGAGGAGGAAAGAATCCTCGCCGAACTGGCCTATCCGGAGCTGCGGGCGCACGCGGCCGAGCACCGAAAGCTGCTCACCAAGGGCCATGAACTGGCGCAGGCATTCAGGGATGGCACCCTTTCCCTCGGCCAGCTCTTTCAATTCCTGGCCTACGACGTGGTCACCCGGCACATGCTGGGGGCCGACCGGGACTATTTCCCGCTGATCTCGTCCTGACCGGCGACCGGCAGGGGTCGATCGGGGAAGCGTCGCAGCACCCCGGCACGCGCCGGGTACAGACAGGCCTAGATGTTCTGGGACGGCTCGCTCAGACCCAGATGGTCCATGAGTTTGGGGACGCTGGTGCGTGCGACGGGGATGGCGGTGCCCATGTCGTCCAACAGCTTGAGCATGATCCGGCCATCGTCCTTGAGGATCTGGCTCGCATGGGCCAGGTTGGCGATGTAGCTGCGGTGGATCCGCAGGAAGTTGTCGGGATCCAGACGCTCCTCCAGGTCGCTGATGGCCAGATTGCAGAAATGGCTGCCCTGGGCCGTCCACACCCAGGTGTAATGGCCGTCGGAGCGGATGTAGGACACGGACCGGGTGTCCACCAGGACGATGCGGTGCTGCTTGACCGTGGGAATCTTGTGCAGGATCCGTTTTTCGCCCTGGGCGTGACGGGCGCCCTCGGCACTCACCGCCTCGGTGATGTCGTAGAAGACGAAGCTGTAGCCCGACACGGTCCCCTGCATATCGACCAGTCCGCACAGCCTGCTGAGCAGCACCCGCTCCGGGATGTCGATGATCATGGCCACGGGCGGCGAATCGGAATCCGGTCCTCTCGTCTTGTCCAGCAGGGACCTGAGCTTGCTCTGCGCCTGCTCCGGGAAAGCGGCCAGCATCCTGTCCAGCGGTCGTTTGTCATCGATGGGCAGGGTCCTGCGGGCGAATTCGTTCATGGCGACCAAGCGAAATTCCGCATCGAGCTGGATGATGCCCACCTCGCAGTGTTCCAGGGTATGCAGCAGGGACTCGGGCAGATGATGCTTATCCATGGGGGATCACGCCCCGGCCCACGCGAGGTGGGCCCGCAACGGGAACGCAGACGACCTCGGGAACATCTTCCGGCAAGCGGGTTTCGGTTCACCGCGTGGCATTCTGGGCAGCACCGTGTTGACCTCCTCCGGGCGGACTCGGATAGTTGAGATCAATATAGCCGAGGCGGGTTCAGCGGGCGGCTTGGTCTCGGAAGGATTGCCGGGACGGCACATTGGAAGCATGGGGTGAGTCAGATGGCCGATGCGGT
>JBJKSP010000231.1:0-2984 GCA_046703865.1 Thiobacillaceae bacterium | reverse complement strand
GTCTATGCGCGCATCTTCCTTGGCGATCTTGGCGGCATAAGTGGCCAGGCGCTCGTCCTGGGGCTCGGGCCGGACCGCGCCTGCCTCCAGCCTGGGCAACAGGTCGACGATGGCATGGGCGCCCAGGTCGGCCAGCTTGTCGTGCAGGCTGCTGGCGGTATCATCGGGTGCGATGGGCACGCTCGTCCGGGACAGCATGGGGCCCGTGTCCAGGCCGGCATCCATTTGCATGAGGGTAATGCCGCTCTCGGCGTCGCCTGCCAGGATGGTGCGCTGGATGGGGGCGGCACCGCGCCAACGGGGGAGCAAGGAGGCATGTATGTTGACGCAGCCCAGGCGGGGGATGGATAAGACTGCCACGGGGAGGATGAGGCCGTAGGCCGCCACCACCATGACATCCGGGGCGGCGCCCAGGACGGGACGCCGCGCTTCGTCGGTCTTAAGGCTCACAGGTTGGTGCACGGGGATGCGGTGGGCAGCGGCCACGTCCTTGACGGCGCTGAACCTCAGCTTCATGCCCCGCCCGGCGGGTCGATCCGGTTGGGTGAGTACCAAGGGGATCTCATGGCCGGCGACGATGAGTGCACGCAGTGCCCGGGCGGCGAACTCCGGTGTGCCGGCGAAAACGAGGCGCATAGGCTCAAGATACAAGGGGCAAGGCTCAAGGGGCAAGGCTCAAGGGTATGGCCAATCCTTGTACCTTGGATCTTATGCCTTTCCCCTTACATCGTTTCCCGCTGCTGCTTCCTGAGCCTTTGCTTGATGCGATCCTGCTTGAGCCGGGAAAGATAGTCGACGAACACCTTGCCCTTCAGGTGATCGATTTCGTGTTGGACGCACAGGCCCAGCAAACCGTCGGCCTCCAGTTCGAACGGCTCGCCGTCCGTATTCAGGGCACTGACCCGCACCCATTCGGCGCGTTTGACCTTGTCGTAGATACCGGGCACCGAGAGACAGCCTTCCTCGCGCAAGGCTTCGCCTCTTGCCTCCAGTATCTGTGGATTGATAAAGACCTTGAGGTCATCACGTTTCTCGCTTACGTCGACGATGATCATCTGGATGTGGCGGTCCACTTGGGTGGCGGCAAGTCCGATGCCGGGTGCGGCATACATGGTCTCGGCCATGTCCGCAGCCAGCTGTCTGATGGATTCATCCACCCGTTCCACCGGTTTGGCCACGGTGTAAAGGCGTTTATCCGGATAGTGAAGAATCTTCAGCAGGGCCATCTCACTGCGTGCAAAATTTCACAAATTAAATTAAGTTAGCAATTGATCCGATTATAACGACTGGGGCCCTCATTTAATCCCATCAGGTGAGACTATGCGCATACCGGTATTGTTCGTAACCCTTTTGTTCGCCCTGACGGCCTATGCTGACAGCGTCAAGCTCAACGAAACCGCCCCGGATAGTTATACGGTGGTCAAAGGCGACACCCTGTGGGGCATCTCGGCCAGGTTCCTGAAGGACCCCTGGAAATGGCCTGAAGTCTGGCAGCTCAACAAGGACCAGATACGTAATCCCCATCTCATCTATCCCGGTGATGTGGTCCACTTGGTTCGGGGACCGCAGCCCAGGTTGACCCTGGAGCACGGCCTCAAGACCGTCAAGCTTTCGCCCCAGGTTTATTCTGAACCTATCCCCCAGTCCGGCATCCCCAGCATCCCGATCAAGGCGATCGCACCCCTGCTGAATCGGGGCGGGGTGGTCACTAAGGACGAGCTGGCCCATGCACCTCGGCTGTTGGGCACCAGTGACGAACGGATCATGTTCGGCACCAATGACTTGGTCTATGCCACTGCGGGGCAGTCACCCAACGGCAAATGGGAGATCGTACGCGTGGGGCCAGCCCTGGTGGATCCCCGGACCGGGGACGTCCTGGGCCATCAGCTCATCTATGTGGGCGAGGCGCAAACCGTGCAGCCGGGTTCGCCCCAGTTGCTGCGTATCACCAGTACCGACCAGGAGGCCCTGGAGCAGGACCGCCTCATTCCCCTACCCGAGAACGCGACCCTCAACATTCCTCCCCACGCGCCGGACAAACCCATCAACGGCATGGTCATGGCCTCTCTGAGCGGTGTGGAAGGGGCGGGGCCCTACACCACCGTCCTTCTCAACAAGGGTCGGGCGGATGGCATGGAAGTGGGCGATGTCCTGGGCGTATTCAAGGCGGGTCGTTCCATGGCGGATCCTGGTTGTCGGCGTGCCCGCCTACTCGCCTTCATGGCGGGTGACCGCGATGCCAAGGCGGTGGATTGTGTACGCGGCGAAGAGAATGCCACAACGCTGCCGGAGCGACGCATCGGACTGGTGTTCGTCTATCGCGTTTTCGACCGGGTGTCCTACGCCCTGATCATGTCCAGCGTGGAACCGGTCTATGTGCGGGACGACGTGAAGAATCCTTGACCCCGGACGAAACCCTCCCGTGGCTTGCCCTGGAGGCCGTACCCGGTCTGGGCCCTGAAACCGCTCGTCGCCTCATTGAGGCCTTTCCCGACCCCGGGGCCGTGTTTTCCGCGACCCGGGCCAGCCTGGAGCCCATCGTAGGCGGCGAATTGGCCGCCGCCCTGATACGGCCCCTGGTGCCCGAGGATCACCAAGCCGGCCTCGACTGGCTCGCCCAGCCGGGTAACCATCTCATCCCGCTGCCCCACGCCGATTACCCCCCGGTACTGAAAGAGCTGCCTGATGCCCCGCCCTGGCTGTACGTCAAGGGTGATCCGGGTTTGTTGTCCCGCCCCATGTTGGCCATCGTCGGCAGCCGCAACGCCACGCCCCAGGGCCGGCGGGATGCCCAAGCCTTCGCCGGGGCACTGGCCGAAGCGGGCCTGGTCATCGTCAGCGGCCTGGCGGAGGGCATCGACGCCGCGGCGCACATCGGCGGACTGGAAGGCGGGACCAGCGTGGCGGTGGTGGGCACCGGATTGGACCGGGTCTATCCGGCGAAGCACAGGGACTTGGCCCACCGTCTGGCGGAACGGGGGGCC
>JBJKSP010000230.1:0-3183 GCA_046703865.1 Thiobacillaceae bacterium | reverse complement strand
CCGACGTCCGACGCAATGAGTTGGGTGACGCGACGGAGGTCCGGCTCCGGCTTGTTGCCTTCCTCCATCACGGCCGTGAGCACCGAAGGACGGGGCGGAATCACGACTCCGGCCAGCAGCTTTTCTGCCTCGTTGATACTCAGTTCCAACATGGACATCTCCCATGGCCCGCACACGTATTCCGAAGTCGGTCAGCGAGCATTCTACCGTCAGCTGACGCCTATAGGACTACCGAACGATTACAAAGGATTATTGATCTACCGATTGCCCACGAAAGGCGGGCTACAGCTCATCTTGCAGGATAAAGGGACAACACGATCGAGACTGCCAGTTGACCAGCTTCACACTTCAAGCAACATCCCCCCCAATCTGGGCGCCAACATTCGCGAAATGGTGAAGGCAGGATCGGGGCGTTTTCGGTAACGGGGCGGCGCTCCTTGATGGGAAGCATCAAGATGGCCAGCCCGCCCGAGGGTCAGGTCCGCAGGTTCATACCTGAGGCACTTGCGTCAGAGGTTAATGGTGTAGGTGGCACGCTCGGCCTGGCTGATCAGCTGCTCGATGAAGGCATCCGGTTCCAGGTCGACGACCCCATGGTGTAGTTCCAGGGTGGCGGCGGAGCGCTCTGCCACCACTCGCAGGGCCCGGTCGACCACCGTCAGGAGCCGCTCCCTGAACGCGTGGGCATAGCTCACATCCTTGCCGGGTAAGCAGATGACGAACTCCGCTCCGGTATATCGGTATATCTTGTCACCCGCTTCCAGAATCTGCCGGATGTCTGCGAAGCTCTTGCGCAAGATTTCGTCGCCGGATGCACGGCCGAGGGTACGGTTGATTTCTGCTAAGTCGAAACCCATCAGGAGCAGGCTGTACGGTTGCCCGGTGGTCTTGCGCATCTCCTGTTCCCGGGTTAGGTCGGGCAGAAGATGGATGCTGGAGAAGGCCCCGGTAAGGGCATCGATGCGGTGCAAGGTCTCGAACACCTTCTGGCGCAACCGGATCAGGGTGCCGCGGAACTGGGCGATGTGCTCCATGCAGGGGTCATATTCCTTGGGTGTGATGGCCCAATGTCCCTTGATGATGGTGCACAGCTCCCGGGCGCGATTATGCATGGCCTCGTGCAGTTCACCGATGTTCTGGAAACTGGGCAGCATGCGCAGGTGAGCATTCCCGCCGCTATAGAACCATTTGCCGAACGCACATCTGCGGTGGGCGTCCTCGGCCATGTCCGCTTCCTCGGCAGGCAGCTTGCAGGCGACGGTGCGCTGCAGCCGCTCGCGCCAGGCGTCGTGCATGGCGACGGCCTTGTCGAGCGTTTCCAGGATGGCTTCGAGTTCCGGGGCACTGACGTTGAGCATGGTTCAGATATCCTTTGGATGGATGATGGACCTTGTTGCTATCCGTTGATCCGAAGCTTGAGCTTGCATCGCCGTTCGCAAGCTGTCGCCCTTCCCGCCGGATGGGTTATCCCGCATGACGGGTGCCATGGACTTAAGACAGGGCACAGTGGTAGACGAAGGCCGTCAAGAGCATCTGTTCCTCATGGCCGAGGTTCACGAATTCGAGCCCGGCAGCCCAGCGCGCTTCGCCCTTAGTGCCTGGGTCACGGCCCACTTCCTCGGTGGAACGTACGACAGCCTGGACAGCGAGCTCTTCGCGTACCGTATCCATCTCAACAGGGAAGAACAGCAGAATGGAATCACCGCTATACATGGGACCCGCACAGATGACGCGGGCACCGGTGGCACTCAAGTCCACCAAAAGGCCAGTGTGTGTCGTGGCGTCCTTACCCAATTTCAACGAGACCGGAAGCTCAATCTCCACCCGAGCTGACTTGCGGATCGGCATGCGCTCCACGGACGTGGGCCAGGTCAGGTGCAGGTGAGGAAACGGCTGGAGATAGGCCTTCAGGACCTGGGTACGGAACGCCAGGATGTCCTTGCCGATCACGGCCCGTGCCACTAACGGCTGTTGCTCGCGCACCAAGGTCAACTTGCCGTCCACCGTCGGTGCCGAAACGATCAGGCTGATGGGGCTCTCTTCGCCGATCAGGCGCACCCGATAACGCTGCTGCGCCTCGGTCAACGCTTGCAGCGAGAGCACGGCGTGGCGCGGGAAATGCAGCTGTGCCGCCGGGACTCCAGAGCGCTCGGAGGCGGTCGTCATGGGCTTATCGAGGCAGTGTGAGGGGCTGAATCATCGCACAGATGATCATTTGGGATGAGCCGCCCAGTGTCGGCCATGGGGCCACCACGCGTCAGGCAGTTGGATTCACGAATGCTTCCAAGCTCACCATCTCCCCTAGCGTGAACGGGAAGGGCGCCAACACCGACACACACATAGGCGCTAACGTCTGGCGTTCGCGAAAGCTAGGTGGGAAAATCGAGCCAAAGGCCGTAACCCGTCGTCTGCCGACGAGCGATGGCAGCGGGGCAGGTGATGCCTCTCTCGGGCCAGCCATGCGTTTTCAGGGTCAGACGGAACTGGCGGGTGCTTTCCTTGCCGAGGTAGCCCAGGGTGTGGCTACCCAGCTTGATCGCCACCGCCCCCCGGCGGGTTGGGGAGTGCTTCTCAGGCATGAGCGTGACCAGCGTATAGACGCGATCGCTGCGCGCACGTTGCGCAAGCAGCCAAAGATAGCTGCGCCCTTTCACCTCGTGGGCGCTGAGCCGCTTTCTGAACGTGCCACCCGCGTCCAAGTCGTGACTCGCATCCAGGACTGACTGCCTGTCCGGGTAGAGCCGAACGGAACCCACCGTTGCGCGATAGAGGCTAAGGAGCAATAAGGTGAGGCCCAACGCCGGCACCCAGAGCCAGGTACCCATCATTCTCTCCCTCGTCAATGTCAAGTATACGTTGATGGCCTTCGCGAGCTTCGCCCGCCAACAGGTCGCCGGCTTGGTCTCGCTAGCCCTGAGCCAGTGTTTGTTGACGACTACCAGTCGGATTACTTCTAGCTGGTGGCGTTTATTATACGGTCTGGGCTGTGTGCGATTTAGCTGTATCGAAGGCAGTCTCACGGTCCGCTTCGATCAAGCATTGACCGACGCCTGTCCTCGTCCACAGGTGTTTGCGTGTTTCAGTGCCTCCCAGGGCATCAGGATTTCCTCCCCTCGCTGGCCCCCCATGGCGGGCTGTTATCCCCTACCAAAGGGCTGGTCCCCCCGTGCCGCAGCCTTAGCC
>JBJKSP010000229.1:0-7006 GCA_046703865.1 Thiobacillaceae bacterium | reverse complement strand
GGCCAGCCCCGGCCCCCATGACGTAGGGTATCTCTTCGACCGGTTTGTCGGTACGATGCGCCGGCCCACGGCGGTGTAAGACGGCGGCCGTTATGCCCAAACGCGCGGACATCCACTCCATCCTCATCATCGGCGCCGGTCCCATCATCATCGGGCAGGCCTGCGAGTTCGACTATTCGGGTGCGCAGGCCTGCAAGGCCCTGCGGGAGGAGGGCTTCCGGGTCATCCTGGTGAACTCGAACCCGGCCACCATCATGACCGACCCGGACATGGCGGATGCGACCTACATCGAACCCATCAACTGGCAGACGGTCGCAGCCGTGATCGACCAGGAGCGCCCGGATGTCCTTCTGCCCACCATGGGCGGCCAGACGGCCCTGAACTGTGCCTTGGACCTGGCCAAACACGGTGTGCTGGAGAAATATGGCGTCGAGTTGATCGGCGCGTCCCGGGAGGCCATCGACAAGGCAGAGGATAGGGAAAAGTTCAAGCAGGCGATGGCTCGCATCGGCCTGTCCAACCCGCGCTCGGCCCTTGCACACAGCCTGGAGGAGGCACTGCAGATCCAGGCGGGGATCGGTTTCCCCACCATCATCCGGCCTTCCTTCACGCTGGGTGGTACCGGCGGCGGCATCGCATACAACATGGAGGAGTTCGTGACTATCTGCGATCGCGGCCTGGAGGCTTCGCCCACCCGGGAGCTGTTGATCGAGGAGTCGTTGATCGGCTGGAAGGAATTCGAGATGGAGGTGGTGCGGGACAAGGCGGACAACTGCATCATCATCTGTTCCATCGAAAACCTGGATCCCATGGGGGTGCATACCGGCGATTCGATCACCGTGGCCCCCGCCCAGACATTGACGGACAAGGAATATCAGCTTCTGCGGGATGCCTCCATCGCGGTCCTCAGAGAGATCGGGGTGGACACGGGCGGGTCCAACGTCCAGTTTGCGATCAATCCCAGTGACGGACGCATGGTAATCATCGAGATGAACCCGCGCGTATCGCGGTCGTCCGCGTTAGCCTCCAAAGCCACGGGGTTTCCCATCGCCAAGGTGGCGGCCAAACTGGCGGTGGGCTATACCCTGGACGAACTGAAAAACGACATCACCGGCGGCATCACCCCCGCGTCTTTCGAGCCCTCCATCGATTATGTGGTCACCAAGATACCGCGTTTCGCGTTCGAGAAATTCCCGCTGGCCAATGATCGGCTGACCACACAGATGAAGTCCGTGGGCGAAGTGATGGCCATCGGCCGTACCTTCCAGGAATCGCTTCAGAAGGCCCTGCGGGGACTGGAGACCGGGGTGGACGGGCTCGATCCGCGTACCGGTGATCGGGACGAGATCGAGGCCGAGTTGGGCAATCCCGGCTCCGAACGCATCTTCTATGTGGCTGATGCCTTCCGGCTGGGCATGACCCTGGAGGAAGTGCACCATGCCTCCAGGATCGATCCCTGGTTCCTGGCCCAGATCCAGGATCTGGTCAACCAGGAAGAAGCCCTCGGGGGCGGCAAGCTGGATCATTTGAGTCGGGACCAACTCCATCGGCTGAAACGCAACGGTTTCTCCGATCGTCGCCTCGCCACGCTCCTGGCCACCGATCAACACGCCGTACGCGAACAGCGCTGGGCGTTGGGCATACATCCCGTATACAAGCGTGTGGATACCTGTGCCGCAGAGTTCGCCACCTCCACGGCCTACATGTACTCCACCTACGAGGAGGAGTGCGAGTCCCACCCCACGGACAGGCGCAAGATCATGGTACTGGGTGGCGGGCCCAATCGGATCGGGCAAGGCATCGAGTTCGACTATTGCTGTGTCCATGCGGCCTTGGCCCTGCGGGAAGACGGTTACGAGACCATCATGGTCAATTGCAACCCCGAGACCGTTTCCACCGATTACGATACCTCGGACCGCCTGTATTTCGAGCCGCTCACCCTGGAAGACGTCTTGGAGATCGTACATATCGAGAAGCCTCACGGCATGATCGTGCAGTACGGTGGACAGACCCCCCTCAAGCTGGCCCGTGACCTGGAAAGAAACGGCGTGCCTATTATCGGCACCAGTCCGGATGCCATCGACCGAGCCGAGGACCGGGAACGCTTCCAGAAACTGTTGCACGATCTCGATCTGCTGCAACCGCCGAACCGGACCGCCCGGACCGAGGACGACGCCCTGCGCCTGGCTGCCGAGATCGGATACCCCCTGGTGGTGCGTCCATCCTATGTGTTGGGTGGCCGGGCCATGGAGATCGTGCGCGAGGAGGCCGACCTGCAACGTTACATGCGCGAAGCGGTGAAGGTCTCCAACGATTCCCCGGTGCTTCTGGACCGTTTCCTCAGCGATGCCATCGAGGTGGACGTGGACGCCCTCTCCGACGGCGGGGGTGTGCTGATCGGCGGCATCATGCAGCACATCGAGCAGGCCGGCGTGCATTCCGGCGACTCGGCCTGCTCCCTGCCGCCTTACAGCCTTTCCCGGGAGTTGCAGGACGAGCTGAGGCGCCAGACCATCGCCATGGCCAAAGGTCTGGGCGTGGTAGGTCTGATGAACGTGCAATTCGCGATCCAGGGTGATACGGTCTACGTGCTGGAGGTGAACCCACGTGCCTCCCGCACGGTGCCTTTTGTCTCCAAGGCCACGGGGCGGCCACTGGCCAAGATCGCGGCCCGTTGCATGACGGGAAAGACCCTGGGGGAGCAGGGTGCCGAAGCGGAAGTGATCCCTCCTTATTTCAGCGTCAAGGAGGCGGTGTTCCCCTTCCGAAAGTTTCCGGGCGTAGACCCCATCCTGGGGCCGGAAATGAAATCCACCGGCGAGGTCATGGGGGTTGGGGATACCTTCGGCGAGGCCTATCTCAAGGCCCAATATGCGGCGGGGGAGAAACTGCCGCGCGAGGGCAACATCTGCCTGTCCGTGCGCAATCCGGAACAGCCACAGGTGGTGGAGATCGCGCGGGAGATGCACGAGCTGGGCTTCAAACTGTTCGCCACCAAGGGCACGGCATCCCGCATCTCCGTTGCGGGCGTGCCGGTGACTCCGGTCAACAAGGTGGCGGAGGGGCGTCCCCACATCGTGGACATGATCAAGAACGGAGACATCGATCTCATTGTCAACGTGGTGGAGGACAAACGCGCGGTGAAAGACTCTTTCTCCATCCGCACCGCGGCCTTGGCCGGCAACGTCCCCTACTTCACCACTCTGGCCGGCGGCAAGGCCGCATGCATGGGCATGAAGGGGCGTCGGGACATCACCGTCTACTCCCTGCAATCCCTGCACCAGCGGCTTCGCTGAGCCAGGGCCGCCACAAAGAGGAGGGCTATGAACAAGGTTCCATTGACCGTCGTCGGTGCCGATAAGATGCGCGCCGAGTTACAGCGCCTGAAGACCGTGGAGCGTCCGAACGTCATCGCGGCCATTGCGGAGGCCCGCTCCCATGGCGACCTGTCCGAGAATGCGGAATACGATGCGGCCAAGGAACGGCAGGGTTTCATCGAAGGCCGCATCAAGGAGTTGGAGTCCAAGCTGGCCCACGCCCAGATCATCGATCCGCGCCATCTGGATGTGGATGGCCGGGTGGTGTTCGGCGCGACGGTGGAACTGGTGGATGCTGAGTCCGGCGAAGAGGTGCGGTACCAGATCGTGGGGGAGGACGAGGCCGACATCAAGGAGCGCAAGATCTCGGTCAGCTCACCCTTCGCGCGGGCATTGATCGGCAAGTACGCCGGCGACGTAGCGGACGTACATGCGCCGGGAGGCCTGCGTCATTACGAGATCGTCGATGTCCACTATATCTGACCCGCTGCCTGGCACGGTTCTGCTGCACGGTCATGAATCGACTTCCTGATCTGCTGGCCCTGTGGTTCGCCGCCTTGTGGGTGGGTGGACTGTGGGCCATCGGTTATCTCGCCGCCCCCGTCCTTTTCTATACCCAACATGACCGCGTGCTGGCCGGACAACTGGCGGGGCATATGTTCACCTGGATGAGCTGGGTAGGTCTGGCCTGCGGGGGGTATCTGGCGGTCTTCCGGATCGTCCGTTTCGGCGGCGGTGCCCTTAGGCAGACCTTTTTCTGGATCGTGGCTCTCATGCTCTTGCTCACCCTGGGCCAGAAATTCGGGATTCAGCCGGTGCTGGAGGGCCTCAAGGCCCAGGCCTTTCCCCAGGACGTCATGAAGAGCCTGTTTCGGGACCGATTCCAGACCTGGCACGGCATCGCCAGTGTGGTCTACCTCGTCGAGTCCCTGCTGGGTTTGGCCCTTCTGGCCAAGCAGGGTTCAAGGTAGCTTGAGGCGGGGCTCCTCTGCGGGCCGATAGATCAACAAGAGCTTGCCGATATGTTGTACCGGGGCAGCCGAGACGGCTGCGCAGATGGCCTGTATGTGCCTCTCCCTCTCATCGCGATCCTCGTTGAGCACGCGTATCTTGACCAGTTCGTGCGCACTGAGGCTGCGGTCGATGTCTCTGAGCACGGCCTCGGTCAATCCGGCGGCGCCGATCATGACCACGGGTTTGAGCTTGTGGGCCTGTGCCTTGAGGAATTTGCGCTGGGCAGAGGTCAGATCCAGCATGGGCAACTCCAACAAATGCGGCATGGTACATGAAACGCCAATCCAAGAGCCGCGCCTGGCATCACCGCCATGTGCATGATTTTTATGTCAGGCAGGCAGTGGACCAGGGCTATCGTTCCCGCGCCGCGTTCAAGCTCATGGAGATCGATGACAGGGACCATTTGCTTGTGCCGGGTAGGCATGTGGTGGACCTGGGCTGTGCCCCGGGAGGGTGGTGTCAGGTGGTCGCAGAGAGGCTCAGGGGTCATGGCCGCATCATAGGCGTGGATATCCTGGAAATGGCGCCCATCCCCGGTGTGAGCTTCATTCAAGGGGATTTCTCCACGCCTGAAACCCTGGCCGCCTTGGAGCTCGCCCTGGGGCAAATCAGGCCGCATCTTGTACTTTCCGATATGGCACCCAACATAAGTGGTGTGAACGCCGCGGACCAGGCCAAAGTTTACGCCATGGCCGAACTGGCGTTGGACTTCGCTGTTGCCTGGCTGCAACCGGAGGGGGCCTTTCTGGTCAAAGTTTTTCAGGGCGCCGGATTTGAGGACTATGTCAGGCGATTGCGGGCGGCCTTCCGGCAGGTGGCCGTGCGCAAGCCGAAGGCCTCCCGGGAACGCAGCAGGGAGGTCTATCTGCTGGGACGCGGAATGATTGATCGTGGCCCGGATTTAGAATAATTTCGGCCCATGAACGCCTTTGGCGTGTAAGGAGTTGAGTTGAATAATCTGTTCAAGAACATCGCCATCTGGTTGGTCATCGCGCTGATCCTGATGACCGTCTTCAACCAGTTCGGTGCCCACCAGAGCGCCCAGTCCCAGATGGACTATTCCCAGTTTCTGGATGAGGTGCATCAGGGGCAGGTGGCCAAGGTGACCATCGAAGGCCATGTCCTGCACGGGGTGCGCAGCGATGGACAGCGCTTCACCAGCTATGCCCCGTCCGATCCCTGGATGGTCTCGGACCTGCTCAAGAACGGGGTGGTGATCCAGGCCAAGCCGGAACAGCAGCCGTCCATGCTGATGAGCATATTCATCTCCTGGTTCCCCATGCTGTTGCTGATCGGGGTGTGGGTATTCTTCATGCGGCAGATGCAGGGTGGCGGCCGTGGAGGCGCCTTCTCCTTCGGCAAGAGCCGTGCACGCATGCTGGACCAGGAGCAGAACAGCATCACGTTCGCCGATGTGGCCGGATGCGATGAAGCCAAGGAGGAAGTGGGCGAGCTTGTGGAGTTTCTGCGTGATCCCAGCAAGTTCCAGAAACTGGGCGGGCGCATCCCGAGAGGGGTCCTGATGGTGGGCAACCCCGGCACCGGCAAGACCCTGCTTGCCAAGGCCATTGCCGGCGAGGCCAAGGTGCCTTTCTTCAGCATCTCCGGTTCGGATTTCGTGGAGATGTTCGTGGGCGTGGGCGCTGCCCGGGTCCGGGATATGTTCGAGCAGGCCAAGAAACATGCCCCCTGCATTATCTTCATCGACGAGATCGATGCGGTGGGGCGCCAACGCGGTGCCGGCCTGGGGGGGGGCAACGACGAGCGCGAACAGACTCTGAACCAGCTCCTGGTGGAGATGGACGGCTTCGAGGCCAATGCCGGCATCATCGTGATTTCCGCCACCAACCGGCCCGACGTTCTGGACCCGGCCCTGATGCGGCCGGGACGCTTCGACCGCCAAGTGGTGGTTCCCCTGCCCGATATCCGGGGCCGGGAGCAGATCCTGCTGGTGCACATGCGCAAGGTCCCCGTGGCCACCGACGTGCGGGCGGACATCATCGCTCGTGGCACGCCCGGGTTTTCGGGTGCCGATCTGGCCAATCTGGTCAACGAGGCCGCCCTGTTCGCCGCCCGCGGCAACAAGCGCGTCGTGGACATGGATGACTTCGAGAACGCCAAGGACAAGATCGTCATGGGCGCGGAGCGCAAGTCCATCGTCATGCCCGAGGAGGAGCGCCGCAACACGGCCTACCACGAATCCGGCCATGCACTGGTGGCCAAGTTGCTGCCCAAGACCGACCCGGTGCATAAGGTGACCATCATTCCCAGGGGACGTGCCCTGGGCGTGACCATGCAATTGCCCGAGACCGACCGTTACAGCATGGACAGCGAACGCATCCTGTCCACCATCGCGGTGCTCTTCGGCGGGCGCATTGCAGAAGAGGTGTTCATGCACCAGATGACCACCGGGGCCTCCAACGACTTCCAGCGTGCCACCGATCTGGCGCGGCGCATGGTCACCCAGTGGGGCATGTCGGAAGAGTTGGGCACCATGGTCTATGGAGACGAGGAGGGCGAGATCTTCCTGGGCCGCTCCATCACCACCCACAAGAACGTTTCCGAGACCACCATGCAGAAGGTGGATGCCGAGGTGCGGCGCATCATCGACGAGCAGTACGCGCGTGCACGCAAGCACATCGAGGACAACCGAGACAAGATCGAGGCCATGGCCA
>JBJKSP010000228.1:0-4985 GCA_046703865.1 Thiobacillaceae bacterium | reverse complement strand
AGCTGCCGCTCGAAGGCGGGTCGGCGCCGGGCCAGGGCCCGGCCGAACAGCCAGGCCATGGCACCATAGCCCAGACCGATGCCCACGAACAGTCTGGGATGCCCCAGGCTGATCAGGGGCACCTCACCGTACAACGGTACCAGGACGAAACAGAAGGCGAGAAATGCTCGAAAGCGGTTGAGGTGGTACAGAGACCGCCAGAAACTCTCGGGAGCTTGCATCGAGGCGACTGCCGGCATCAGGCCCCGTCTTGTTTCCGGTGTTCCTCGCCGCAGTAAAATCGGCCCCGGCTCAGGATCGCTTCCGAGCGGGGCAGGTTCACGCCGCACACACGGCACTTGACCATGTCCTCGCTGGTTCGCTGCTGGGGAGGACGCGGCAACTCGCTGCGCCGGCCCGCATTCTTGACGTACAGGATGATGATGGCGATGACCCCGAGCAGCAGGAGGAGCTTAGACACGGTCCAGTCCGTTCTTGTGGGTTTCATTGATGACCAACAACAGCTGCTTGAAGGGGAAATCCGGTCCATAGCGGTTCAACACCTGCATGTAGGCCAGGTCCTTGCCGGTGGGAAACTGGTAGGTGTCCGCCACCATCTCGTCGTAGAGTTTACGCAGGATGCCGTCCAAATGGTCCAGGAACGCCGCCCAGCGTTCCATGTCTTCCGGGTCGTATTCGATGCTGGCACGCATCTCGTCCACCTCGTATACCGCCTGGTGCACCAGGTCCACATATTCATCGTAGGTCTTGGGCTTCTTCATGGTGATGGGTGATGGGTGATGGGTGATGGGGAATATACCGCATTCCCCCCTCCCGGATTTCCCAAACAAAACAGCGGCGCAAGGCCCCTGTCGCGTGTGACGTCCCGACAGCCAACCTGCCGGCGGATTCCTCCGGCTTGCGTGCCCGGATGATGCAGCCAGTGGCTCCGTCTGAGCCTGCGCGCCGCTCGGGCATCTCCAGCCTCGCAACCCTCGCCTCGACCAACCTGCGCATGAGCGACCACGTTGAATATCTGATTGGGTGCAGCACCGCCGGTACCCCGCGCGTGGTTCTCCTTGACCGCATCGTCGATGCGGTACCGGCCCGAATCCGGCAACACCAAACGCCCGCAGTGGCGCAAACTTGGCTTGAAACCATCACCACCAGGAGTCATCTGCCATGAAGCCGACCACGTCACACCGCATCATCGCCCTCGTTGTGAGCCTGTTCGCCTGCGCCTGGCTGGGCACGGCGCAGGCCGCCGAACACGAGGCCAAGGGACCCGGACTCGATGACCACGCCGCCCTGGCCGGGCTACAAGAGGCCAAGGGGATCTTCCTGATCGACGTCAACGACCCGAACAAGGTCGCGCACGTCCTCAAGGTGGTGGGGCTGACCCGCAAGGGGCTGGAAAAACAAGGCGTGAAGCCGCATCTGATCGTGGATTTCATCGGACCTGCCGTGGCCTTTCTGACCAAGGACCGGCGCGGTATCGGCTACATGCAGGAGCGTGCCGTCTCCGCGCTCCAACACGAAATCGACGAGCTGTCCGATGCGGGCGTGGGCGTCGAGGCCTGCGGCATCGCCATGAAGGGCATGGACGTGTCGCCCGGCGATCTGATCCCCTCCGTGAAGCCGGTGGCCAACGGCTATATCTCCGCGATCGCCTACCAGGCCAAGGGCTACTCGCTGGTACCGGTGTATTGAGTACGGCGCATCACAGCGCTCGACCTGAATACCGATCGGATCGCTCGGGACAACCTCGTCAAAGCGCAAACGGGGGCCATGGCCCCCGTTCCTATACGATCGCGGCTAAAGCCGCTCCTACATCACTTCCCGGCGAATTCCTCCAGCTTGCGTGCCCGGATGACGTTGCCGTCCAGGGCCGCCTCCTTGGCGCTGCCGCCGTAGGCCAGGGTCATCAGCTGGCTGTAGTAGAGCACCGGCATGTTGAACTTGGTGCCGTACTTTTTGTTGATCTGGCCCTGGTAGACCTCGGTGTTGGCCTGGCACAAAGGACAGGGGGTCACCAGCATCTCGGCGCCGTTGTCGTAGGCCGATTCGATGATGTCCTTGATCTGGGCCTGGGCCTTGTCCGGCTCGGAGAAGGCCAGCGCCCCGCCGCAGCAGGTGACTTTCTGGTCGTAGGGTACGGCCTCGCCGCCCACGGTCTCGATGAGCTTGTCCAGGTAGACCGGGTTCTCGAAGGACTCACCGTGGATGCCGAAGGGCCGGTTGGTCTGGCAGCCCACATAGCCCGCGAACTTCATGTCCTGGAGGGGCTTCTTCACCGGCTTGGCCAGCTCGTCGTAACCCAGGTCCTCGATGAGCACCTCCACCATGTGCTTGATCTCTGGGATGGCCTTGATCTGCAGCCCCGCCTCCTTCAGCGCCTCCTGGGTATCGGCCATGAGGCGGTCGGAGTGCTCGAGGCGCTCCTTGGACTCCCGCGCCCCCAGCCAGCAGGCGGCGCAGGTGGCGACGATGTCCTGGCCCGGCATGTTCTGCTCGGCCAAAGCGAAATTGCGGGCGTTCATCACGTGCCGCGGCAGTTCGCCCGCCTCGGCATAACTGATGGAAGCGCCGCAGCAGTTCCAGTCCGGGATCTCGGTGATCTTGATGTCCAGGGTCTTGCACATGGACTCCACCGAGGTCAGGTAGTTGGAGGCCGAGGCACCCTTCTGGGAAGAGCAGCCCGGGTAGAAAGCGTATTCCTTGCGTGCCATCTTGGTGATCTCCTTACGCCGAGGCCTTGGCGGCCTTGCGCTTGGCCTCCAGTTCGTTGGCCTTGGCCAGCATCTTCTGGATGCCGTTGATGTCCTTGCACTTGTGGCCGCCGCCCAGGGCCTCCATGATGTTCAGGCGCTTGGCCTTGACCAGGCCCAGGGCCACGTCCTTCATCTCCAGGCCCTTCTTGATGCCGGCCATCAGGCCGTCCTTGAAGTAGAGGGACTGGGTGAGCTTCACCTCGTTCACCCGACCGGTCTTGGTGCAGTTGTTCCAGAAGGTCTGGGACAGGTGCAGGGTGGGCTGCATCTTGGGCGCCAGGCCCAGCCGGTAGGCGTACTCGGCGATGCCGTGCATGATGTGGGTGATGGGCAGCTTCCGCGGGCAGCGCACGTAGCAGTTGTAGCAGGAGGTGCACATCCACATGGACTGGGAGCCGAGCACCTCTTCACGCTTGCCGGCCCGGATCATCATGAATATCTCCTGGGGCGGGTGTTCCCAGCCGCCATGGAAATTCGTGGGGCAGGATCCTGAGCACACGCCGCACTGCATGCACATCTTGACCCACTCGCCCATCTCGGCCTGTTCCTCGATCTCCTTGAGGAAGTTGTTCTTGTACCGGTCGGCCATTTGTTCGCTTGCGTTACTCATCTCTAGCCTCCTGCCTCAGAAGCCCTTGAAGGGGGACAAGCCGATTTCCTGGATCTTGGCCGCATAGTCGTTGATCTTCTGCGGCAGGGTATCGATGTCGGTGATGGCCACCTCCAAATCGAACACCCGCTCCTCTTCCAGGTTCATGTTCTTCAGGGTGTCGCCCACCTTGGACAGGCGGTAGCGGCCCAGTTCCGAGCCCTTCACGAAATGGCACTGGTATTCCTCGCCGTGCTTGCAGCCCATGAGCATGACGCCGTCATAGCCGGAGTTCAGCGCGTCGGTGATCCAGATGGTGTTCACCGAACCCAGGCAGCGCACGGGGATGGTGCGCACGAAAGCGGAGTACTCGTTGCGGTTCATGCCGGCCATGTCCAGGGCCGGATAGGCGTCGTTCTCGCAGGCCAGGATCAGGATGCGCGGCTTCTCCGAGAACTCGTCAGGGATGTCCACCGCCTTGATCTGGGCGCCCACCGTGTTCACCGAGTAGTTCTCGAAGGAGATCACCCGCACCGGACAGGCGCCCATGCAGGTGCCGCAGCGGCGGCAGCGGGACTCGTTGAACAAGGGGTAGCGCTTCTCGTCCTCGTCGATGGCCCCGAAGGGGCATTCCACCGTGCAGCGCTTGCACTGGGTGCAGCCTTCCAGGCGGACGCTCGGGAAGGACAGGTCGCCGGCGCGCGGGTGGGCGGCCTTGCCCAGGCCGGCGTTCTCCATGGCCTGGATGGCCTTCATGGCCGCGCCGGTGGCGTCCTCCTGGGCCTGGGCGATGTCCATGGGACGGCGCACCGGACCGGCGGTGTAGATGGCCGTCCTGCGGGTCTCGTAGGGGAAGCAGATGAAGTGGCTGTCAGTGAAGCCATACTTGAACTGGGGGATGTCCGGGCCCTGGCGGTAATCCAGGTTGAGGATGGAGATGGGTTTCTCCTCCACGACCGGTACGGCCTCGGCAGCCTCGGTCTCCGCCTCCTTCTTCTCTTGCTCGGCCGGTTCAGCCACCGCGTCGATGTTCACCCCGGAGTTGGGCACCACGCCGGTGGCCAGGATCACCAGATCGGCCGCGATCTGGGCGTTCTTGTCGTCCAGGATCAGGTCGTGGAACCTGACCGTGCAGCCCTCCCCGCCAGGCACGACCTCGGAGACCACGCCCTTGGTGA
The DNA here is from genome assembly GCA_046703865.1 of Thiobacillaceae bacterium. GTDB lineage: Bacteria > Pseudomonadota > Gammaproteobacteria > Burkholderiales > Thiobacillaceae > JBJKSP01. The sequence continues at coordinate 468 of JBJKSP010000228.1, read as the reverse complement.
AGATCACGCCCTTGTTCTGGGCGGAACGGTAGAAGTCCTCGCCGTTGCCCGGGGTCCTGAGGTCCGTGTACAGCACCACGGTGTCGATGTCCGGGTTGCTGTCCTTGAAGTACATGGCCTGCTTCACGCTGGTGTTGCAGCAGTAGCCCGAGCAATAGGGCAGATGCTGGCCGGTGCTGTCGCGCTGGCCGGCGCACTGCACGAAGGCCACGGACTTGACCTCCTTGCCGTCGGGCCGCTTGATGGGGCCGCCGTCGGCTGCCTTGGCCAAAGCCTCCAGGCCGGCCTGGTCCACCACATGGGGGCTCTTGCCATAGCCCAGGTGGGACAGCTTGTTGGCGTCGTAGAGGTTGAAGCCGGTGGCCTGGACGATGGCACCGATGTCCTCGGTCACCGTCGGTCCGCTCTCCACGGCGATGTCCACCTTGAAGCGGCCTGGCGCGCCGGCGGTCTTGGCGAGGGTGGCGT
>JBJKSP010000227.1:0-13308 GCA_046703865.1 Thiobacillaceae bacterium | reverse complement strand
ACGCGAACGGCCTGGGGCAGCACAGCGTCAAGAACGGCGTCCTGCACGAAAAGGGCGGCACCCGCTTCCCGGCGGATTTCTGCGGGGCACGCGTCCGGAAATGGCGCTGGATCGTCTATCCCTGGGCCCTGGTCGAGGATGTCACCTCCTTCGTGCGCACCCTGCGGCCGCCCCCCGCGTCGGCAGACGAGGCTCATCGGCGCCTGCGGCAGGAGCATGGCATCCGGGTCCCGATCCGGACCGTGGAAGACGTCCTGGAATTCATGGACCTCAGCCACCCGTCGGACTGAGGTGACCTGGGGGCCCTGCCCCACCCGTGTGCCGGTCCACCTCGTCCACCAGCCGCCCGAGCGGCTCGCCTACAGCCACCGGATAGTCGGGGGCCCCGGTCAGGGCGCGCAGCGCCTCGGGCAACCCCCCCAGTTCGCCCAGGGCCCTTTCGCGCACGATCTTCAGCGGCGGTGAGGCCGCCAGGCGCCGACCGGCGCGCATGACCGGCTCCAGCAGCGGCCGGCCCGGTTGCACGTCGTCGGCGACGGTCAGGACGTCCCCGGCCATGCGCCCGTCCTCTCCGTAACGGCGATAGACCTGCTTGCGCCCCGGCCAGGTGGCCTTGCCCTCGGAGCGCTTGCGCCGCGCCACGCCGGCATATTCCTGGAGCTTGTAGGCGCAATCCAGGTAGGGCCGGTCGGCCGAGGTGTTCATGCGGGTGCCGACGCCGTATCCGTCGATGGGTGCGCCCTCGGCCAGGAGCTTGGCCAGCTTGAACTCGTCCAGGTTGCCGCTGGCGAAGATCCTGACCCCGGACAGGCCACCGTCGTCCAGGATGCGCCTGACCCGGCGCGCGTGTTGGGCCAGGTCGCCGCTGTCCAGGCGCACGGCCTGGATGTCGATGCCGTCCCGCGCCAGCCTCCGAGCCAGGGGCACCAGCTCCCGCGCCGCCGCCTCGGTGTCGTAGGTGTCGATGAGCATGGTGGAGGCCCGGGGATGGGAGTGTGCGAAGTGTTCGAAGGCCTCGGTCTCCCTCTCGTGGGCCTGGATGAATGAGTGGGCCATGGTGCCGTAGAGCGGGATGTCCCAGCGCATCCCGGCCAGCACCGTGGCCGTGCCGTCGAAACCGGCCAGATAGCTGGCCCGGGCCGAGAGCAGCCCCGCCTCGGCGCCGTGGGCACGCCTCAGGCCGAAATCCACCAGCAGCTTGGCCGGTGCCGCCAGCCTGACCCGCGCCGCCTTCGAGGCCACCAGGGTCTGGAACTGCAGCAGGTTGATGATGCGGGTCTCCACCAGCTGCGCCTGGGGCAGGGGCGCCACCACCCGCAGAATCGGTTCGTCGGGGAAGAACACCGTACCCTCCGGCATGGCCTGGGCGTCGCCGGTGAAACCGAAATCCCTGAGGGATTCCACGAATCGGCCATGGAATCGCCCGCACCCGCTCAGCCAGTCCAGTTCCTCCGGGGTGAAGTGCAGGTCCTCCAGGTAGTCCAGCACCTGCTCCAGGCCTGCCGCCAGCAGGAAGCTGCGACCTTCCGGCAGTTTGCGCACGAAGAACTCGAACACCGCCGTGTCCGCCATGCCCTGGTCGTGATAGGCCTGGAGCATGGTGAGCTGGTAGAGGTCGGTGAGCAGGGCGCTGGTGCGTTCGGACATGGGGTTCACCCCTCGATCTGCCCCCGGGTGACGGGCAGGGCACCCAGGCCTTTCATTTCGGCGATGGCGCGCTCGCCATCGCCCGCGCGGACGTCCACGGCACGGATGGCGTCCACCAGCAGGACGGTGCGATAACCCAGGGCCAGGGCATCGCGCGCGGTATTGAGCACGCAATAGTCTGTGGCCAGACCGCCCACGAACACGCGTCCGACCCCGGCCTCGCGCAACCGCCCATCCAAATCGGTGCCTTCGAAGCCGGAATAGGCATCCGCCTGTGCCGTGGTGGCCTTGGAGACGGTCCAAGCCTCCCGGGGCAGCTCCAGCCCCGGCGGGAACGCCGCGCCCGGCGTACCCGCCACGCAATGGGGCGGCCAGGGGCCTCCCTGGGCCCGGAACGAGCAATGGTCCGGCGTATGCCAGTCGCGGGTGGCCACCACGGGCAGTCCCGCCTGGCGAAAGGCCGCGAGGTAGGCATTGAGCACGGGTACGATCCGTTCGCCTTCAGGTACCGCAAGGCTCCCGCCCGGCAGGAAATCGTTCTGCACGTCCACGACGATCAGGGCATCGCCGGTCCCAAGCCGGATGGGTCTGTCGTCAGTCGTCATGGTTCGCCTCCTCCTCCGAACCTGCGGACCGGGTGTTGTCCCGTTCGTCGTCGTCCGGCTGCCGGCCCGCCTCCGCGAACGCCCGGCGCACCGCGGACATCTCGGTCAACGGCTCCGCCACCAGGTAGTTGACGCTGCCTTCCGGCACCAGGCCGAACCGATTCACCGAACCGGTGACCGCAAGGAACTGCCCGATGGGCACGGCGACCGCGGCCCTCGCCCGGCCGACGATTTCCCTCTCGGTATCCAGCTCCGCTGTGGTCCGGAAGGAAAATTCCCCAGGATCACAGCGCTGACAGAGCGACTGCGCATCCAAGGCCCTGACGTTAGGCATTGCGCCCCCTCAGTTGACGGTCTCGTTATCCGGGAAAACTTGGACTAGGGACGGGTAACGGCAAGCGGGGTTCGCGCCGCCGATCATGGCCCTGTCCCTCATGGCAATTCTCCCCATCCGGATCAATAACCTGGCCCTATATTTACCAGTACAGCAGATATTTCTCGTACCGCGCGTGAAAGGCGCCCTGGCCCGTCTTCACCCCGGGCGCCCCCAAGCCACCTATCATGAAGTACCGGGCAGAGAAAGGAGTTCGCCATGAGCAGGCATCCTGTCCAAAGACGCGCTTTACCCCTGGTCCTGATGGGATTGGGCGGCGTGTTGATCTTCCTGGCTCCGCAGGACATCTGGTTGGGTATGCTGCTGCTGTTCCTGGGCGTGGGACTGGAAACCGCCGGCACGCTGATGCAACGGCGCCGGGCCGGATAGGCCCCGGGAAGTCTCGGCGCGTGCCGCGTCACTGCCACTCCAGCAGGAGTTGCGTGCCGCCCAGTCTGACCACGCGCGTGCCGAACTTCATCCCTTCCCGGTTCAAGGTCGCCGTGAGCCACCATATTCCGGCCTCCGGCGCGCGCCTGACCTGGAAACGGCGGGTCTGGATGGCGCTCAGCGCGAAGCGGGCCAGGCGCCCGTTTCCAGGGACGATCCGCCCGTGGCGCTGGCAGGGATGCCGCCCATGCTTCCGCCGTCGGGCGTGCGATGCTCGTGCCCGTTTCTGGGCGGGTCATTCGGGGCCATCGGGGCTGTTGCTTTTCCATGGGGAGGGTCTTGAATTGAATTGTGGTGGTCCTGTTTTTTCAGGAGTACATCATGACAATCAGCGAGATCTGCAACAGGGAAGTGGTCATCGCGGAACGGTCTCTGTCCGTCAAGGAAACGGCAAGGCTCATGCGCCAGTACCATGTGGGCGACATCGTGGTGGTGGAGGGACGGGAAGGCCGGCGTCGTCCGGCGGGCATCGTCACCGACCGGGATGTCGTGGTGGAGGTGGTGGCCGCGGGCGTGGACCCGGAAACCCTCACTGCCGGCGACATCATGGGTCAGGAGCTGTCCGTGGTGGGAGAAAACGAAGGCGTGTTCGAGACCATCCGCTACATGCGCGCCAAGGGTGTGCGGCGCATGCCCGTGGTGGACGGCGAGGGCTGGCTGGTGGGTATCGTCACCCTGGATGACCTGATTGAGATGATGGCCGAGGAAATGGGCGAGATGAGCCGGCTGATCTCCGTGGAGCGCCGCCGTGAATCGGACAGGCGGACGTGACCTGCATGCGCTGGACCCGAAGCCTCGGGCTTCCGATCTCGAAGACGACGGAAAGGACGGCAGGTCATGAAATCGCCCCTGGAAATCACCCTGCGTGGCATCCTCCCATCGGAGGCCGTGGAAGCGGCCATACGCGAGAAGGCGGCAGAGTTCGATCTGTTCCACCCCCACATCATGGCCTGCCCGGTCACCGTTGATCTGCCCAGCAAGCACAAGCATCAGGGCTAGGAATTCACGGTGCGGGTGGATCTCGTCGCCCCGGGCCGGGGGATCGTCGTCAGCCGGGATCGCCCGAGGACGTCTATGTCGCCCTGCGCGATGCCTTCGGCCACGCCAGGAGGCAACTGGAGGGCTAGCCCTGGCGTCAGCAGGGCGAGGTCAAGTTCCACCAGCCGCAGGACCGCGGGCTGGTCTGGGCCACCCCTTCAATCGTCAAACTTCTACTGCCTCCTCAGCACAGTCGGGGGCCTTCATCACTAGGCTAGGTGGCATACACCACCACTGCTCACCCCCTATCCGGATTCGTGTCGAAGGGGTTGCCATGGGGCCCCAGGATTGTTGCTGATAGCACTGCTCTCGCAAATGTGTAGGGCATCGACGCTCAATGGCCAGAATGAACCAACATGCGCGCTTTGATCAGGGTGGAAAAGCTGGATTCAAGCCTGGTAGGGCACCAGCCGAGAAAATCCCGTTTCAGCTTGGCATTGTTAAGCAGGACTCCCGGTGTGGGCGTCCATGGTCTGGAGCGCAGGACGCAGGGATGACCACCACGTCGCAACACACCCGCTAGCCCTTCCATCATGGCCCTAATGCTCACGATGTCCCCTGCCACATTGTAAGTCTCGCGGCAATGCCATTCGCCGTCGCATATGCGGACGACGATTTCCACCAAATCACCCAGGAAGAGGGTGTCGATATTCTGCTCACCACCCATTACGTCCATGACACCTTCCCTCAGGGCGCGGTCGATCAACACATTCAGGAACGAGCTGCCGAATCTACCGGTCGGGGAAGGCCCGAACACGCCGCTGGGGCGCAGGATCATATAGTCAAACCTGCTGTGCCTGACGATGGACTCTGCCTTGGCCTTGCTCCGGCCATAGTCGGACCGGGGATCGGATGGGCCAGATTCGGTGGCGACCAGCGGCGGCCAAGCGGTGCCGTAAACAGCATTGGACGAAAAATAGAGCATACGGGTCCGGGGCGAGGCCAGGGCCTTAAGCAAGGCTACAGTGCCCTGCACGTTGACGGCATCGATGCGGGTCGCATCCCCTTCCCCGGGGCGTTTGAGGTGGTGGCTACCCCCGCCTGCCGCGGCCAGGTGAATAACGATATCCGCATCGATCGGTGTGGCGGGCAGTTCCGGCAACCGGTAACTTGCGATCTCGACGGCATGTCCATTGGCCCGCAGCCGCTCTACCAGCGCCGGGCCTAGATAGCCGGTGGCGCCTGTCAGGTGGATGCGGGCCATCGACCGGTTCCCACCAGAGCTGCGACGTCCTCGCGCGTGAAGACATCATGGGCGATGTAACGCTGGGCCCAAAGACCCTCCGGGCAAGCCAAATTCAAATGGTCGTCTGCCTCGACGAAATGGCGGTAGCAGGCATCGCACTCGTTGAAACGCATGTCGGCACGCACCGGGGTAATTCCGGTAAAACGGGCGTTGACCTCGAAAAACCGGTATCCCCCAGTCGCTGTCTTGCGTGCCTGGAAATTGCAGGGACCCATGAGGCCCATGTCGGCAAGTCGTTGCGTCATCTCGATCACTTGAACCTCCAGGCTCGGGTCCCGATAGGTCTCGATGGTGAAGGGGATGCCATGCCAGAGGCTGTTGCGGCTTGAAAACAGACCCAGTACTTGGCCGCTGCGGCCCACCAGGACCTGGACCGAGTACTCCTCCTCCTGGAGCAGCCTTCTGTCTTCGTAGACGTCCATGCGGGTCAGTTCCTGCCTGGGTTTGCTCAAGCCGGCGGGAGGCAGAAATTCCTGCACGACCAATGTATCTTTGCCTGAACGGAGTGCGGCATTCAACTCAGCCACATCAAATACCACCTGCACGCCCCTGGATGCGTAACCGTACCGCGGCTTAACAACCAGTGGGAAGCCACAGTCAGCAACAAGTTGTCGGATCTGTTCGGGGGCGAGCGCGGTTGCGGCAAAGCGATCGCCGAAAAAACGTGCGCTCTCGTACTTATCATTGCATACCCGAATGACCTCCGGAGCGCTAACCAGGACCTTGGTGCCGGTGCCCCGCTCTATCTCGTCGCGCCGTGCCGCCAATAGCGGCAACTCCATGTCATGGCCGGGCATGACCAGATGGGGGTGCTCCCTGTCCAGGATGGCCAGCAGACCTTCCAGGTATTGCTCCGGCCGATCGGCGCCGGGGAGATGGTAAACGGCGTCGCAACGGAAATTTCCGGCGGCCACAGCCATGGCACTCGCACCCAGGATGCGATAGGGGCGGTCGGCTCGCCGCAGCGAGTAGAGCACCCCATAGCCGACGCCACTGCCGACGCTCGTGATCAGGACTTCCGGAAGGATATGCATGGAACGTCGCTTATCCCACTGCACGAGCGCCTGGTGATGGGGGAATGCGAAGCAATGACTCGGTCGACCAGGGCAAAACCGTAGAGATGGTTTCCACTTGGCGCGAATTATGGATACCAGAACATTTCAGGACAGGTCTGGTTTCCAGTCTTATACCAACACTGGACCTATGAGCCGGCATCACAGACGAGAGCCCACGCTTTTGGCGGGAAGAATAACCTACCCCTTTCGCTGCGAAGGAAACCCGAGCCCAGAAAGGAATCCATCATCATCGTCTCTAGAGTAAGCCGCCATGCTCTCCGCCACTGCTAGAACGTCTCCGCCTCAAGGACCCGATAGACGTAGTTGGCGTTGATCCAGTGGTTCAGCTCGTACAGGGGCACGTGGGCGTATTGGGGCAGGCCGGCCCCGGCCACCGCGTCCTGCAACCCCTTGCCCTCCGCCAGGGCCTGCTGCATGCGGGCGGTGAGGGCGGAGACATAGCCCCGCGTGAAATCCAGCATGGGAAAGGGCGGCGTCTGGGGGGCGCCATGGCCCGGCACCATCAGGACCAGGTCGGTGAAGCGCTTCTTCACCCAGTCCTGCATGGGTTCGATCTCATGCAGGTCGCCGTCGCCCAGGAAGGTGATGCGGCCGTTGAAGGCCAGGTCGGAAATCCACAGGATGCGGTCCTCCACCTGGTGCACGATCAGGTCGCCGTGGGAATGGTGGTGGCCCATGTCATAGATGTCGAAGGTCTTGCCGCCCAGCTTCAGGGTGAGCTGGGCCGGATGGCCGCCGCCCAGCAGGATGTCGGGCACCACCGCCCTGAAGTCCTTCATCTCCTTGGGCAGGAAGACCTTGCGATAGGCCACCGAGCGCTCGATGGTGGACGAATAGACGTAGTCTTCCGTGCCGGTGTGGCTGATGATCGTCACGCCCGGCAGCTCGGCGAAGGCTGAGGCGCCGTAGTAATGGTCCGGGTGGGCGTGGGTGATGACCAGATAGCGGATGGGCTTGTCGGTCACCGAGCGGATGGTGGCGATCAGGCGTCGGCCCAGGTAGGGCGTGCCCAGGGCATCCACCACCAGGACCCCGTCGTTCGTGACGACGAAGCCGGCGTTGGCGTTGAAGCCGCGGTTCACCGGACCCACCTCGGCGATGTTGCCGAACAGGAAATAAGTGTCCGGGGCGATGCGGTAATAGGGCAGGGGCTTGGTATCCGGATCGCCGGCATCGACGGGGAACACCGGTGCGCGGGGACTGTTGACCGCCTCCAGCGGCATGTAGGCCTTGGAAGGGTCGGTGCCGAAACGCTGTTCCGGCACCGCTCCGGCCAGAGGGGGAACATCGATGGGCACGAGCCGGGCGGCATGGACGTATGCCACGGACAAGGCGAGCCAGGTCAACAACAGGGTCAGGGTACGCATGCCGGTCTCCTCCTATGGCCTGTTAACAATATTTGCGCGCATGCGACGAGGGCGATTTGGGATGGCGTCCGCGCAGAGGGATGCTGGCGCACAACGACGCACGGTCGCGGCATCGCTTCCGGGGTCGCATCCCGCCTCGGGCGGGAACCCTGCTCCGCCCGCCAGCGCGCCCCCGCGAAGCAAGACGCGCCGCAGTGCCAGCCACTGCAAGCGGCTTGCGACAAAGGGGGGTGCCCCAATCGCCCTCGTCCCCCTTCAAACAATTCAACCTGGGGGTTGCCACGACAAATGCGCGTCTGCCACGTTGCAAAGCTTGCGAATGGAACGACCATTCGCCGCGCTTCGCGCCTCGCATCCATCGCATTTGGCCGCAAGCTCGAAACTTGCTGCTTCGCAGCTACGTTTTCGTGGCAACGCATAGGTGAAATTAGTGTTAACAGGCCCTAGTCAGTGTATTCGTGGCCGACGCCGGGGATGACGGGGGACAGGACCGTATCATACGGCGCCTCGATCCTGGCGGGGTGCACCATGCCGGTCCTGCTGCCCATATTGGGCCATTGCAGCCTCTACCGGATCACCAGGCCCCGACCAGTGCAGTGTTCAGGGAAAGGTCAGGAAATCCGCGGCGTTCTTTCCCCGGCCCTTGACCTCATACATAGCGCGATCGGCCACCCGGATGGCTTCCTCCACGCTGGGCGGCGGTTCCCCGAACGTGACCACGCCGATGCTGCAACCTAAGGACGGATAGGTCGACCCCAGGGTCGTCATGATCTCCTGCCTGATCTTGGAGACCACCTCCTTGGCCCCGGAAAGATCGGTATCGGGCAGGAGCAGGGCGAATTCATCCCCGCCGATTCGTGCTGCGGTATCCGAACTTCGCATGTTGGATCCGAGGATACGGCCGAACTCGCTCAATACCCTGTCCCCCTCAAGATGGCCATACCTGTCGTTGATAAGCTTGAAATCGTCCACATCGAGATAGGCGAGTGTGAGGGCCGAGCAGTTGCGCCGCGATAGGGCGATGTCATGTTCCAGCCTGTCCATGAATGCACGGGTGTTCAGCAGGCCGGTCAAACCATCCGTTCTCGAGAGTTGCTGTTCGAGGGCCAGCTTTTTGTGCAGCGTCTCCAGAAGCAATGCCGTGATCAGAAACAAACCCAGGCGGCCGAGCGCGGCCCAGAGCCCCATCGCCAGACTCGGAAATTTGTGCCCTATGCCCAGGGTCACGGCGTACCAGCTGATACCAGACAGCAGCGCGATGGCAATGCCCGCCTTCCGACCGGCATACCAGGCGGCGAAAGACACGGGCGCAAGAAAGTAGACCGAAAACGAGATCTCGTGCCCGGTATGGAATTCAATCGCCGCGATCAGTGCGATTCCGCCAATGGCCAACAGGATCTGCACGGCTCGTGGCAGCCCGGCGAGAATACGGTCAAGTTCGGTCAACATGGCCCGTGTCCGGTGAGATGCCACCATCCAGGCATGGGATGGCTAGGTCGGGGCATTATGCCTCGACTGGGGGGGCAAGGCATGGCCGACCGCCAACAATCCCGGTATGGGTCCGCAGCCATCGCGTATTTGATGCGGGCCTAAACATCCCCGTCCAGGAGGCGCAGTCCACTGCCGGGACGCCGGCCTATGCCACAGTCGGCTCATGAAGCCAGGAACAGGCAAGCCCGCGCTCAGTCCTGCCCGGCCAGAAGCGCCTCCTCCAGGTCGGACAACTCCACCTCATCCAAGCCAAGCGACGCCATGACCCGCCCCTGCCACAACGCCCAATCCGGGTCCTCCTGGCCACCGTGCCGTAGGTACAGATGCAGGGCGAACTGGAACACGGCGATGAGCCTCAGCACGTCCACCGGCAGGTCCGGCACATCGGCATCGTGATGGTGTCGGATCGCCAGGGCCAGGTCCTGGGGCAGTTGCCAGTTGCGCGCCACCATCTGTCCCACCACCGTGTGGCTGGTCTGGAACTGATGGTCCAGGGCGTCCAGGTCGGGCCAGCCCCCGGAGGCCTTGAAGGCCCGGGCATAGCCCGGGAAGCGGCGGCACAGCACGGCGATGCCGCAGTCGTGAAAGATGCCCAGGAGGAAGACCTGGTCCTGGGGCAGCCCCCTGGGCCGCACAGCCTTGTGGATGGCCAGCATCCAGGCCGCTACCGCATGCATGCGCTCCCAGAGGGCGTTCATGACCGCCAAATGGTCCGGATCTGACAGCGCGGTGCGCAGGGCCTCGCCCCGCACCACCGCGGCGGTGGTCCTGAGCCCCAGCAGGGTGACCACCTTGTCCAGGCTGTCCACCTTGCTGCGCAGCCCGAACACGGGGGAACCCGCCACGCGGAACAGGGCACCGGCCAGTGCGGCATCCCTGCTCACCAGGCGGGCGTACTCCCGCGGGCCAGCATCAGGATCCCGGCTGAGGGCCTGGAATTCCACCAGGACGCCGGGCATGGGTGGGATCTTCACTCCCCCCGCCAGGATGGCGCCGATGATGCGCTGGTCCCTGTCGTCGTGCATCCTCATCCCCTCGGGTGGTGGCGCGCATGCAACTGCTTGAGCCGTTCCCGCGCAACGTGGGTGTAGATCTCGGTGGTGGACTTGTCGGGGTGGCCCAGCTGCTTCTGGACCACGCGCAGGTCCGCCCCGTGGTTGAGCAAATGGGTGGCGAAGGCATGGCGCAGGGTATGGGGGGATAAGGGGTGGGCGACGCTCACCCGTCGCGCGTAGCCCTTGATCAGGTGCCAGAACATCTGCCGGGTCATGGGGCCGCCACGGCGGGTGACGAACAGGGCGTCGCTGGTACGGCCGGCCAGCAGCGCGGGACGCGCCTGGCGCATATAGCGCTCCAGCCACTCCACCGCCGGCTCGCCCATGGGGACCAGACGTTCCTTGGAGCCCTTGCCCATCACCTTGACCACGCCTGCATCCAGGCTCACGGCCGACACCGGCAGACCCACCAGCTCGGAGACCCGCAGGCCGCACGCGTAGAGCAGCTCCAGCATGCCCCGGTCGCGCAGGCCCAGGGCGGTCCCCACGTCGGGGGCGTCCAGCAAGGCCTCCACCTCGCCCTCGGCCAGGCTCTTGGGGAGCGGCCTCGGCAGGCGCGGCGGCTGGATGGCCAGGGTGGGGTCGTCCGGGCGCCGGCCCTGGCGGTTGAGCCAGCGGTAATAGCGTTTCAGGGCGGAGAGCTGGCGCGCGATGCTGCGCGCGGCGATGCCCTGCTTCAGGCCCCGCTCCCCCAGGAACTGCTGCAGGTCCTGGGCTCGGGCGGTCGGCAGCACCCCACCGCGCCGGCCCAGCCAGACGCCGAACTGGTCCAGGTCCCGACGATAGCTGTCCAGGGTGCGGGGGCTCAGTCCCTCCTCCAGCCAAAGGGCGTCGCAAAAGGCGTCCAGCTCGGCCCCCAATGCACCGTCGCGTACCGACACTAGGACCTCTCCCTCTGACGGCGGCGGCTTAGGCTCAGGGTCGGGAAAAAACGCAAGGGGCTCATAGCACGCCCTCGTGGGCCAGGAGCCAGCGCTTGACGTCCAGGGGAAACCCGTTCCGGCCGTGCATGAAACCGCCCAGGCCGCCGTCGGCGGCCACCACCCGATGGCAGGGAATGACGATGGGGACGGGGTTGTCCCCCACCGCCTGGCCTACGGCCCTGGGGCTGGAGTCCAGCGCCCGGGCGAGATCGCCGTAGCTCCGGGTCTGTCCGCACGGGATGGCCGCCAGGGCCTGCCAGACCCGCTGCCGGAAAGGCGTGCCCCCGAGCGCCAGGGGCAGGCCGAAGGCGTGACGCGGATCGGCGAAATAGGCCGCCAGTTCCGCCGCCAGTCGCTGCACTTTGGGATCGGCGCCGATGCGGGTATCTGTACCGGGGGGCAGGAAGTCCAGGCCGGCCAGGGTGTCGCCCTGCAGGCGTACGCCCAGCGCCCCGAAGGGGGCCGGCAACACGGCATCGTAGAGGTGGACGGGCCGCTTCATGGCGAATATTGTCACCCAAAGCCCGGCACGGTGCGAAGCATTGCCGAAGGACAACGCCTCAGGCGCGCAATCCTGACACCCAAAGGCTACCGCCGCCCCCTGCTCAGAAAGCCGTCCCCGGCCCTTCGCGCAGCCTGTCCACCAGCGTCCTGAGTTCGGCTACCTCGGCTTCCAAGGCGGCGAGCCGTGCCTCCAGGGCGGCCACCCCGCCCCCGGCGAGGGCCGCCGGTTCAGATGCCGGGGCCGCGGCGGCCATGCCTTCGTCGCCGGCCTCTACATCCCCGAGCAGGTGGATCCAGCGGTTTTCCCGGGTGCCCGGCTGACGGGGCAGTTCCTTCACCAGGGCGCCGGCCGGGCGCTCGGCCAGTTCCGCCAGGAAACCCTCCACCGCCGAGCTGTCGGCGAAACGGTGCAGCCGCTCGCAGTTGAGGCGCAGTTCCGCGGCGGTCTGGGGGCCGCGCAGCATGAGCACGGCGAGCAGGGCCACGGACTGGGAGGGCAGCTGGAGCACCCGGTCCATGTTGTGGGCGTAACGGGACACTCGCCCGCCGCTGGACTCGATGATCAGGGTCGGGCCCCGAAGGCTGTCCAGGGCCGCCAGGACCTGGGCGCCGGTGGCCTCCATGACCGGGTCGCGGCTGCTCTTCTGGTTGCAACCCGCCACCAGGGCGTTGAGTGACAGGGGGTAGGTGTCCGGGACGGTGCGCTCTTTCTCGACCAGCACGCCCAGGACACGGGCTTCGAGGGCGGACAGCTTGGGGGGATGGGCAGGGGTCATGGCCTAGGGCGTGGACCGTCCTATTACAGGTGCGGGCCGATCGCCCGCCGCAGCCATTCGTGGAAGTGCACCATGCCGTCCTCCATGGGGGACTGGTAGGGGCCTTCCTGGCTGATGCCCTGTTCCCTCAGGGCCTTGCGGCCCCGGTGCATGCCGTAGCAGATGTCGTCGTCCTCCACCGCCGTCTCCTGGTAGGCGGCCTGCTCGGCTGCCTTGTATTCCGGCTCGAACAGGGCGATGTCCTCCGGGTAGTAGTACTCCACGACGTTCAGGCAGGACTCCACGCCGGTGGGGACGATGTGGCTCACCACCAGGGTATGGGGGTACCACTCCACCATGACGTTGGGGTAGTAGGTGAGCCAGATGGCGCCGTGCCGGGGGTCCCGGCCCTCGCCGTAGCGCTTCACCTGGTCGTGCCATTGCCGGTACACGGGGCTGCCGGGCCTGGCCAGGTGGTTGTTCACCCCCACGGTCTGCACCGAGAACCAGTCTCCGTATTCCCATTTCAGCGCGTCGCAGTCCACGAAATTGCCCAAGCCGGGGTGGTAGGGCACCACGTGGTAGTCCTCCAGGTAGACCTCGATGAAGGTCTTCCAGTTGAATCTGTAATCGGTGACCACGGTCTTGTCGTAGACGTAGCCGCCGAAGCCCAGGTCGGCGGCGGTGGCCATGCCGCCCAGGTCGGCCGCGACGTCCCGTGGGCCGGCGAACAGCAGGCCGTTCCAGCGCTGCAGGGACTGCTTGTGCAGGTTCAGGC
>JBJKSP010000226.1:0-3292 GCA_046703865.1 Thiobacillaceae bacterium | reverse complement strand
GGGATGCAGCCCGCGAAGCAAGACGCGCCGCAGTGCCAGCCACTGCAAGCGGATTGCGACAAAGGGGGGCGCCCAAAGCGCCCCCGTCCCGGAGGGTTGCCACGACAAATGCGCTTCTGCCACGTTGCAAAGCTTGCGAATGGAATGACCATTCGCCGCGCTTCGCGCCTCGCATCCATCGCATTTTCGTGGCAACCCATGGGTGAAATTAGTGTTAACAGGCCCTAACCCCATCCCCGCCTTCGAGGCCAAGATCTGCCAGCCGGCGGACCTGGCCGGGCGGGTGGGCGCCCTTTCCCGTCCGTTGGTCTTCACCAACGGCTGTTTCGACCTCCTGCACCGCGGCCACGTCACCTACCTGGCTCAGGCCCGTGCCCTGGGCGCCGGCCTGCTGGTAAGCGTGAACTCGGACGCGTCGGTGCGACGGCTGGACAAAGGCGAAGGGCGTCCCGTCAACCCCCTGGAGGACCGCATGGCCGTCCTGGCCGCCCTGGAGTCCGTCTCCCTGGTCACCTGGTTCGACGCCGACACACCCCTGGACCTGATCCTCGCCGTCCACCCCGACGTCCTGGTCAAGGGCGGCGACTGGCCCCCGGAGCGCATCGTCGGCGCCCGGGAGGTGTTGGGCTGGGGCGGGACGGTGCATTCCATCCCCGTCGTGCATCGGACCTCCACGACACAGCTCATCAAGCGGATAGCGAACGACACATAGCGTGGTGAGTGGTGGGGCTCCCCTCCTCCCGAGGGGGGAGAACTGGGGAGAGGGATCTTCGTCGATCCCGGCTACTGGCTGGTGAGCTCGTCCGAGCGCGTGAAGGTCCAGGTGCGGGTGATGCCCAGGATGTCTACCTTCTTGCTCATCTCCGGCGGGAAGGGGGCGTAGGGCGCAGCCAACTTCACGATGTTCACGGCCGCTGCGTCCAGGACCCTGGAGCCCGAGGACCGGTCGATCTGGATGGAATCCACCGTACCGTCCGAGTTGATGGACACGGTCAGGATCAGCGAGCCATACAGATGGTTGCGGCGCGCATCCGCTGGATAGTTCAGGTTGCCGATCCGTTCGACCTTGATCCGCCAGTCCTCCACATAGCGGGCGAAGGTGAACTCCACCGCCCGGGCGCCTACGAACATGCGCCTGGGCCGCTTTTCATATTGATCCCATTCCCGGTCGATGCTGGCCGCCAGCCGGGCCATTTCCAGGCTGCGCGCGGCCAGATTGGGCGGTGCGGGGACAGGTTGGGGCGGAGACGGCTGTACCGAGGGAGGGGGCCTGACCCCGGGCATGCTGTAATCGGATTTACTGCGCTGCATCACCGCCTTCGTCTCCTGCTCCGGGGCCTGTACCGGGGGACTCTGCTCGGCCTCGCCGATGGCAGGTCTGTCCTCCGCGCTGGCCGGCAGGGGGCTGCGGGCGTGGTGTTCCGATTCCACGTCGCCGCCGCCGTTGAGATTGGCCTGGGCCAGGTATTCCGGCTTGAGCGGCTTGCCCTTGGTGCGCTTGTTCACCAACACCACGTCCAGGGGGGGGTTGGGATTCTCGAACAGCTTGGGGTTGACCGGCAGGGTGGGGGTGAGCCCGACGATCAGCATCACGTGGATAATGGCCGAGAACAGGATGGCGTTCTCGATGCGGGACACCGCCGTGGTGAGGAAGTTCAGGGCGGCATCCGCGGCCCGCCAGAGGGCTGAACCCGTCAGGCCCATGGTGAACGAACCCGTTCTGGCAATCGGCCGTTGACCGTATCAGGGGGCATCACACGCCGGGTGCCAGGGTTTGAAGAAACCTGCAGTCGCATTCCAGGTCCAGCAGGTCGACCCCCCCCAGCGCCACCCGGAGCCGGTCACCCGGATTCAGGGTCGGCGCCCCGCTCACCCGGGTGACGAAGGGCAGACCGTCCAGTCGGACCAGGTTCTCCTTCAGCACGGTGGCGCCGGTCTCCGAGACCCCTTCCTGCGTGAACCAGCGCAGGCACCAGTAGCGCTCCATCCTGCGCTGGAATTCGGCATAGCCGTCATAGGCCAGCTCGAAGTCCCGCACCGCCGCGAACAGCAGGGTGTCGTTGGCGGCATAGGGCGGTGTCTCCCCCCACACCGCGGCCAGGATCTGGCGCTGGTTGATGAGGTCCACGTAACGCCTCAGGGGCGAGGTGGCCCAGGCATACTGGTCCACCCCCAGGCCCTCATGGGGGGCGGGTTTGAGGGTCATGCGCACCTTGCCGCCAGCCTGGGCCCGGTACACGCCGGCCACGCCCTTTTCGGCCAGCAGGCCACCCCACCGGCTGTTGGCCAGGATCATGAGCTCGGACACCACCTTGTCCATGGGGCTGCCGCGTACCCTGGGTACGATGGCCACCCGCTCGCCCTCCACCCGGAACACGTAGTCCAGTCGCTGGACACCATCGGCCTTGCCCCGCACCGCCTCCAAATGGCAGGCGAGGCCCCAGAGCCACTCCAGTTCGCGCCGGAAGGGATAGTCCGGGCCGCCGGCACCGATGGTCTCTTCATTGAACAGGGGATCCAGGGTCTCGTGGCGGAGGTTGGCCGCGATGCGCACCGTGTCGACCTGGGTGGTGACGGATCGGACGGCGAAGTCAGATCCCACCTCGGCGTAAAGGGACAGGGCGGGGCATTCCCGGTGCTCGGCCAGGGTATACCGGTCGATGAGATCCTCGGGCAGCATGGTGATCTTGCCGCCGGGCATGTAGACGGTGGACAGGCGTGCCGCCGCCACCTGGTCCAGCTCCGAGTCGGGCACGATCCCCAGGACCGGTGCGGCGATGTGGATCCCCACCCGAGCCGATCCGTCCGGACGGAGGATCACCGAGAAGGCGTCGTCGATCTCGGTGGTGGCGGCATCGTCGATGCTGAAGGCGGGCGAGTCGGCCGGCGGCAGCTCGGGCGGCGCCGGGGGCGGCTGCAAAGGCGGGAAGCCCGTACCCTTGGGGAACTGCGTCAACAGAAAGGCCTGCAGGTGATATTCATGGCTGGAGGGGATGGCACGGCTACGGTCCATGAGCCGTACCGGCGTGAGCCCGGTGGCTTCGCAGGCCTCCGACAGGGCCTTGTATTCCAGACTGCCCTTGTCGGGTTGGTGCAGCAGCCGAAAGACCCGGTCCCGGAACGTATCGGGCAGTTCGCCCCGAACCAGGCCCTGCACCCACTCCGCGCGCAGCGCCGCCTCCCGCGCCTTGCGTTCCTGGGAGGCCTTGGCGGCCGCCAGTGCGTCGGCGGGCGCGGCCTTGTAGCGGCCCTTGCCTTTTTTGTAGAAATAGATGGGTGCCCCGTGCACGGC
>JBJKSP010000225.1:0-15189 GCA_046703865.1 Thiobacillaceae bacterium | reverse complement strand
CCCCGACCCCGGCGTCATCGAGGTGAACATCCACCCGGCCAGCAACTGGGACGCACTGGAGGAACACACCCTGGCCCTGTACGAGGAGGCGCGGCTCGCCCGTCTGGGCACGGAGAAGTTCATGCTGGACGGCCGCCACACGGGTACCGGTGGCGGCAACCACGTCACCCTGGGCGGCCCCAGCCCGGCCGACAGCCCCTTCCTGCGCCGGCCCGACCTTTTGGCCAGCCTGGTCACCTACTGGCAGCACCACCCCGGCCTGTCCTATTTGTTCAGCGGGATCTTCGTGGGTCCCACCAGCCAGGCGCCAAGGGTGGACGAGGGCCGGCCCGAGGCCCTGTACGAGCTGGAGATCGCCTGCCAGCAGCTGCCGCCGGGAGAGACGCCCCAACCTTGGATCGTCGACCGTCTGTTCCGCAACCTCCTGGTGGACGTCACCGGCAACACCCACCGCGCCGAGTTCTGCATCGACAAGCTCTATTCCCCCGACAGCCCGTCGGGACGCCAGGGCCTGCTGGAGTTCCGGGCCTTCGAGATGCCCCCCCACGCCCGCATGTCCCTGGCCCAGATGCTGCTGCTGCGGGCGTTGGTGGCCCGCTTCTGGGAAAGCCCCTATGTCCAGCCCCTGGTGCGCTGGGGCACGGAGCTGCACGACCGCTGGATGCTGCCCCACTACCTGTGGGCGGACCTGAAGGAGGTGGTGCGGGACCTGAACGCGGCCGGCTATCCCTTTCAGATCGAGTGGTTCGGTCCCTTCCTGGAGTTCCGCTTCCCCCGCTACGGTACCCTGGAGTTCGCGGACATGGAGCTGGAACTGCGGGCGGCCATCGAACCCTGGCCGGTGCTGGGGGAGGAGACCACCCGCTTGGGCACCGCCCGCTACGTGGATTCCTCGGTGGAACGCCTCCAGGTCAAGCTTACCGGCCTCACCGACGGCCGCTACGCCTTGGCCTGCAATGGCCGCCGGGTACCTCTACGCAACACCGGGGAGCACGGCGAGTACGTGGCCGGGGTGCGCTACCGCGCCTGGCAGCCGCCCTCGGCCCTGCATCCCACCATCGGCGTCAACGCGCCCCTGGTGTTCGACCTCGTCGACCTGTGGAACGGACGGGCCGTGGGCGGCTGCACCTACCACGTCATGCACCCGGGCGGGAGCAACGACCAACGCTTCCCGGTCAACGCCTACGCCGCCGAGACCCGCCGCCACACCCGCTTCCACCAGTGGGGCCACACCCCCGGCAGCTACACGCCGCCGCCCTGGGTGGACGTGCTCTCCCGCTTCCATCCGAAGGGCACGCGCCTGGGTCCCATGGCCCCGCCGGTGGAGGAACTGCCCGGCGAGTACCCCTACACGCTGGACCTGCGTCGGCGGCCCATGTAGGACCGCCGGTCGCGAATTTGGCATACGCCAGGGGGCACGGCGCAAGCCGCCACGCCCCCGGAGTCCGACCATGGAATTCTGGGTTCGTCACGAGACCGTCTACACCTATGACCGGCCGGTCCGGCTCGGTCCCCATATCTTGAGGCTGTGCCCACGCTGCGATGCCGCCACGGCCCTGGTCCGGCACGAGCTGTGCATCGAGCCCGAACCGGCCGGGCGCAGCGATTACCTGGACCTGGAAGGCAACGTGGCCAGCCGCGTGTGGTTCCTGGGAGAAACCAGAAGCCTCGTCATCTCCAGCGAATTCCAGGCCCATACCCTGCGGGTCAATCCCTACGACTACCTGCCCGAGCCGGTCCCGGGGCCTGGTATCTGCTACGCCCCGCCCCTGCCGGACCGACTCAGTCCCTGGCTCGGCGACGACGATCCGGGACCCGGGGTCCGGACGATGGCGGCGGCGCTCTGGGACCAGTCCGGCGACATGGCGGATTTCCTGCACCGCCTGAACACACACCTGCGCAACCATATCCGGCGCCGCATCCGGGGGACGGGCCACCCCATGGCCCCGGCCGAGACCCTGCGCCTGGGCGAGGGGGCCTGCCGCGACCTGGCGGTGCTGTTCGTCGCCGCCTGTCGCACCCGGGGCATCGCCGCCCGCTTCGTGAGCGGCTACCAGCGGGGAGACGGCAGCCATGCCCAGCGGCACATGCACGCCTGGCCCGAGGTCTACCTGCCCGGCGGCGGCTGGCGGGGCTTCGATCCCACCCACGGCCTGGCAGTGGCGGACGCCCACGTGGCGGTGGCCTCCGCCGCCACCCCCGGCGATGCCGCGCCGGTGGAGGGCGGCTATTTCGGACAGGCCCGGTCGCGGCTCGAGACCGAGGTGCACATCCATGTGGAATAGTGTTCCCCCGGACGGAGATCCGGACTTCGATGCCGCCGTGGCCGGGCACGACGCCCGTCTGGCCACCCTGGGCCTGGACATCTGGGTGGGCGCGGAACCCACCTTCACCGACCGGTTCTCCGAGGCGCCCGAATGGAACAGAAAGGCCGTGGGCGGCGACAAGGCGGCCAGGGCCGAGGCCCTGGTGGTGGCGTTGCAGGGGCGGCTTCCGGGCAGCCTGATATTGCGCAGCGTGGGACGCCAGTACCCGGGCGAAGACCTGCCCCGCTGGAGCCTGGGACTCTACCGGCGCCGGGACGGCGTTTCGATCTGGACAGGCCCGCCCGATCCCCTGCTCACCGGACCGCCACAGGGTCCGACCCCCGACCTGGAGGCCCTGGCCGGCTCACTCCTGGCCGCCTTCCGGTCGTGGGGCTGGCCCGCCGTGGCGGTGCCGGACCGGCCAGGTGCCATCGCGCTGCGCATGGACCCGGCAGCCCAGGCGCCGGACCCTGCCGCCCCCCGTCTTGCGGACCCGTCCGTACACGAACGTGCCATCCCGGAGGCAGGACTGCACGACGCGCTGGCCGACGAGGGCATCTTCCTGTTCCGGCACTCCCGAATCGACGAGAAAGGCGTCCCCGTCCCCCGGCTGGAGCTGCCCGCCCTGCCCGGTACGGCCGCCTTCCAGGCCCTCCTGGTGGTGCTAAGGGCCTGGGCCACGGGACTGCCCTGCCTCGTTTTGGCGGGCTACCCGCCGCCGGTGGATGCCTCGGTGGAATGGACCACGGTCACGCCCGACCCGGCGGTGATCGAGATCAACACCGCACCCGACGCCAGCGCCCTGGACTTTCTCAGGCGTCTGCGCGAGACCCACGCCGCCGCCGCGGTCCAGGGCCTGGCCCCCTACCGGCTCTATTACAACGGCGCCGTGGCCGACTCCGGGGGTGGCGGCCAGATCACCCTGGGCGGGCGCAGCCCGGAGACCAGCCCGTTCCTGGCCCATCCCAGGTTGCTGCCCCGGCTGCTGACCTATTTCAACCGCCACCCCGCCCTGTCCTATCTCTATTCCCACGACTACACCGGCAGCTGCGGCCAGTCCGTACGCTGCGACGAAAGGGGCGGCGAGATGTTCCACGAACTGGGCCTGACCCTGTCCCTGCTGGCACGCACCGCGGAGCCCGAACCGGAACTGCTCTGGCGCGCCCTGGCGCCTTTCCTGGCCGATGCTTCGGGTAACAGCCATCGGGCCGAGATCAACATCGAGAAGCTGTGGAACCCCTATCTGCCCGGCCGGGGCCGGGCGGGGCTGGTGGAGTTCCGGGCCCTGCGCATGCAACACCATCCCGAACGGGCCGCCGCCATCGCCTGCCTGCTCAGGGCCGTGGCGGCCATGCTGATCGGGCGTGGGTATGACGAAGATCTGGTCGAGTGGGGCCGGGAGCTGCACCAGCGCTTCGCCCTGCCCTACTACCTGGAACGCGACCTCAACTCGGTGCTGACGGGGCTGGACGAAGCCGGCCTGGGTCTGGGCCGGCCCATCCGGGACGAGCTGTTGCGGGATGAATTCCGCGTCTGGCGACGCGTGGCGCTGCCCGGCTGCGTGCTGGAGCTGCGCCGGGGCCTGGAATTCTGGCCCCTCATCGGCGACGCCGGCAGCCAGGACCGGGGCACCTCCCGCCTGGTGGACGCCAGCACCGGCCGGGTGGAACTGGTGCTTCGACCCGTTGTTGAGGAAGGGACGGATGCCGTCCCGGCCTTCTCCGACTGGCACGTCTCGGCGGAGGGAGTGGTCCTGCCCCTGCGGGATGAACAGGACGAGTCCGGACCTGCCAAAGTCTTCGGCCTGCGCTACCGCAGCTTCTCCCCCTGGCTGGGCCTGCACCCCACCCTGGGCGCCCGGGACAGCATCGGCCTGAACCTGTGGCATCGCGGCGCCGGCCAGTCCTGGCAGGTGATGTTGCACGAATGGCGCCCCGAGGGCGGCGGCTATCCCGGTCTGCCCCGGGACCTGGGAGATGCAGCGGCCCGTCGCGCCGAACGCATCCGGGTGAGGCCCCTGGCCGCCCCGGAACCGCCCCGTCCGGCCCCGGACGGGGCCCTGAACCCCTGGTGCCTGGACCTGAGATATCTTTGATTCCCTTGCCGTGACATGGCGTAGGATGGTGCCCCGTCGGCCCATCGCGCCGGCCCGGGGTGCCGCCGGGCGCCGTACGCCCTCTGCCAGAGTGATCCATGAACGCTTTGCTGCCGTCGCTGATGACGTTTTTTTCCACCCTTGCCGGCGGTCTGTTCGCCCTTCGCTTCCGCGACCGCCTGCACTTCATTCTCAGCTTCACGGCCGGCGTGCTTCTGGGCGTCGTGAGCTTTGACGTGCTGCCCGAGATCTTCCGGCTGGCCCGACAGGAGGGCGTCGACGGCAGCGGCGCCATGATCGCCCTGGTGGTCGGCTTCCTCCTGTTTCACAGCCTGGAGAAATTCCTATTGGTCCACCACAGCCACGAGGCCGATTACGCGGTGCACCATCACCCCCAGGTCGGCGTCCTGTCGGCGCTTGCCCTGATCGGGCACAGCTTCATGGACGGCGTCGGGATCGGTCTGGCGTTCCAGGTCTCCCAGGCCGCGGGGATCGTGGTGGCCATGGCCGTGATCGCCCACGATTTCAGCGACGGCCTCAATACGGTGAGCCTGATGCTGGTGCATCACAACACGAGCCTGCGTTCCTTCCGCATGCTCCTGCTGGACGCCCTCGCCCCCATCCTCGGCGCCGCCTCCACCCTGGCCTTCCGGGTCCCCCCGACCATGTTGATGCTCTACCTGGGATTCTTCGCCGGATTTCTCTTATACATCGGGGCCGCCGACATCCTGCCCGAGGCCCATTCCCGGAGCTGCCCGTCCACCACCGGTGCCCTCATCGGGATGACCTGCCTGGGCGCGGCCTTCATCTTCGTCGCGGTGCGCCTGCTGGGCTAGCCAGCTTATCGCGACCTGGAGGTCGCTCCTACGACTTCCATTGCACCGGCGGATCCCCGCCAGGGCGTAGCACACCCATCACCCGTGTATCGCCGTCGCCTGATTGGCCACCGCCCGAGTGGCGGCCTCCACGGCCTCTTCCCCGGCCAGGTAGTAGCGGGCGATGATCTGCATGGAGTCGTTGAACTCGTACACCAGCGGGATGCCGGTGGGGATGTTGAGTTCCATGATGTCCGCATCTGAGATGAGGTCCAGGTGCTAGACCAGGGCGCGCAGGGAATTGCCGTGGGCGGAGATCAGGATGCGCTTGCCGCTCTTCAGTCGCGGCAGGATGCGTTCCTCCCACATCTCCAGCACCCGAACCTGGGTGTCGGCCAGGGACTCCGTGGCGGGCAGGTGGTGCACGGCAATGTCCCGGTAGCGGGGGTCGAAGCGGGGATGGCGGGGGTCGGTGAGGGTCAGGGCCGGCGGGCGGATGTCATAGCCCCGGCGCCACTTGCGCACCTGCTCCTCGCCGTAGTGCGCCGCCGTCTCGGCCTTGTTGAGGCCCTGGAGCGCCCCGTAATGGCGCTCGTTGAGGCGCCAGTCCTTCTCCACCGGCAGCCACAGGCAGTCCATCACCTCCTGCACCTCCCACAGGGTCCGGATGGCACGGCGCAGCACCGAGGTATAGGCCAGGTCCAGGGTGATGCCGGCGTCCCGTATCATGCGGCCGGCGGCCTGGGCCTCCTCGAAGCCCTTCTCGGACAGGTCCACGTCGGTCCAGCCGGTGAACCGGTTTTCCCGGTTCCACAGGCTTTCGCCGTGGCGCAACAAGATCAATTTGAGCATTCGGTTCTCCTGGGCAAGATTAGGCCTGCCATCTACCATAGCGCATTCGCTTATCAGCAAAAACCGGGCCATACATACCGGTATTAGGCGAACCGCATGAATGTGGGTTCCCAACCACGGAAAAACGGTTTTGGGACGGAATGACGCGCCCGAATGATCGCCAGGAGCGCGTTTATTGCACCAAGTCGGTGCATATTCCGGCATGCCATTCAGCAAAAGCAGTGTGCAGTCTGCCGATCTTAAGCCTCCGCGCAGGCCGGAGGCCAGGCCCTGGCCTCCGCCTCCCAATAGACCAAGGCCCTGAAGAAGCATCCCGGCCAAAATCCAAGTTCGGGAATGACGGCCAGAACAACCAGATGAGGGAATAGCGGGCTGTGGTCAACGCGCCGGTAAAAGGTTAAGGACGCGGGTCCTACGGAGTGTTCCCCTCCCCGGCATCAGGAGTCCGGCGCCCCTGGCTCCGGGCACCCACCGGCATGGAACTTTCCACCGGAACGTTCTTCGAAGAGGCACAGGAGCTAGATGCACTTGATGATATCGTCAACGTCGCCTCGCGTACCGAGCAAGACACGCCGTCCAGCCCCGAGGGGGCGTATCGAGTGGCCTCTCATCTCCTGCGTGGTCTCGACCGATCCCCTGAGGACGGGTCGAGGAATCAATAAACCCATCAGGTACTGAAAGATGGGCTGGAGGTGTCTGCTTCGATTTCAGGAGTCGACATGAAACTCATGAACTTAAAACTCAGCGCGCTTGCCATCGGCCTTGCAGCGCTTTCGGGAAGTGCACTCGCGGGCAATTGCGGCCAACAGCAGGCCAACAACGATTCAGTCGGCAACGATCAGGCCGCCATCCTGGCATCTGCGCCCATGTTTTGGGATATGGCCTTCATGAACCCCGCCTTCATGAACCCGGGCTTCTTCAACCCGGCAGGCCAGTTGGCCCAGTTGGAAAACTCCATGAACCCGTTCTGGATGCCGGCGATATATACGCCCTCCTTCGGCGCACACCAGATCTCCGCCGTTCAGAAGACGCCGCAAGGCTATCGTGTCGTGCTGAACCTGCCGGGATTCAAACCCGGCGACGTGCACGTGCAGGTGGATGGACGCACGCTTAAGGTCTCAGCCCAGGTGTCGAGCAACAACCAGATGAAAGTGGGCCAACAGACCGAACGCGTCCGAAGCGAAGGCAGCTTCGCGGAGACCCTGACCCTGCCCGGCCCGGTCAAGGCATCGGCAATCAAGCAGAACTTCAAGGGCGGGATGCTCACCATCACCCTGCCCAGCCTCAAGAAAACGAGCGCAATCACGAGTTGAGCCCGTGCACGGCTTCCACCGGGGGGCTCGTGTTCAAGACACGCGGGGGTCCTATGCGGGATGAATCATGCCTGGTGGGTGTACCGGGACCCGGTGTGCCCTCCAGGCACCCCCGCCTCGCATGATCCACCTGCCCGTTGCCGGATTTCGATCCACCGCAAGAGACCCCGGCTTGGCGTTGTCCATGGCGGTCCGTGTGACGGAACCGGCGCTCGGAGGGCCGTTCGAAGGCCGGCTAAAGCTTGCTTGTGCAGCGTGAATGACTTGCGTATTTCGAAGTGGGTGGTGGGATCTTATCGTTGATATGTATGCATCAGTCGTTCAGATACTGGATCGGAGTCCAGGTCTCGTTTCGCCGCCCATCCTCGGCACAGCGGATGCGGTCAATAGACAGAAGGAAGGAGGTCGCCAGCCCCATGCCGTACGGAGCGTTGGCATTCGAACGTATCGATCCATTCCGCCGGCCGCCGCCGGACCGGAATGCCCCGGAAATCCATTTCCATGGCCATGGCCGACCCGGTCCCATCGGACCCGGGTCGTGCCCCATGGCGATCCCTAATTGATTTGGAGTACTTCATGCCTTTACCCCATTCCGCACGCGTTCCCGATTCTTCTCCCAGACAGGGAATCCGGTTTCCCCAACTGAAGTTCAGGGCGCTGCTTGCCCTGGACGGGCGGCGACTGTCCCGCAAGGCGCTGCAGACCACCGTGCCGTGCCTGCATCGCCTGACGGATCGCCTGGATATCCTCCTGGTGAACCCGTCCAAGGCGCCGACCTTTCTACTGGGGGGAATGCTGACCCGTCTGGAGCGCTGGGGGATCGACTACCGGTTGACCAGCACGGATGGGATCCTGTGGGAGGAGGTGGTGCGGTATCTGCACCGATTCCCGGGCATCTCCACCGTGGTGTTGGATCGCCGCGGACGGGAAGAAGGCAAACCGGGCCCGTCCGTGGCTGACCTGCAGCATCAGGGCCATCGCGTCATCGCCCTGTCGGACGCCATCCAGTGGGGCGCCGAGCTCGAACCCCCCGGCCGGATGCAGGCCGGAGAAGCCTAGGTGTGACTTCCGAGTAGGGAGTTCATCCGGGGTCTTCCCGGAATCTTGGATCTGTGGATCGCGTGCGTGGGGAGGCTCGATCAGGCTGCTTATGACGTAGAATGGGCCATCGAGCGGAAGGAGGCCGTAGGTGTCAGCGACCCGAGACAGATCCCGAATCGCATTGCCCATTGCCAGCCTGAGGAGCTTGCCTTCCTGCGTAATCTCCATGGGTAAACGGCCCATGAGCGCGACCCTGCCGGGGCGGCGTTCTGTCCTCATTGCAGCGCTTGCGCTGGCCCCTGTCCTCGCCCACGCCGACGTCGCGCCCTATGACGGTGCGCAGTGGGTGGCGTGCCCCAAGCTGCTGATGCCGAACGAGTGCCGCGAATACCAGAGGCGCATGAATCAGGCGCACTCCGCCCAGGCACGCGAGAAGTTAGATCAGGAGTACGCGAAGATCACCGAGGACCGCGGGCACGCTTGCCGCTGCGGTGCGACGGGCGCCGGGCCGGGCGACCCGATCGTGTCCATCACCACTATGCCCGCGCTTCCGCCTCCAGGGCCTTGAGGCTCTCCTCCACGCCCGCCGCGTGGGTCAGCTCCGCCACGTTGTCCTTGGTAAAGAAACCCTGGAAGTCGCCGAAGCGCTGCACGTACTCGATGATCAGGCTGGAGTACTCCGAGGCACTGGAGAAGATCTGCTTGAGCCCCTCCTCCTTCGATCCGATCACGTCCAGCAGGAAATCCTGGCCGCAGTGGCGCAACAGGTTCACCACGTAGTCGATGTTGGGCTGGCCGTCCACCTCGCCGTCCCGGACGGCCACCGCCAGGTGATGCAGGCGCGGCCCGAAGTTGCGCACGAACTGCTCGGTGGGGGAAGGCAGCTTGAGCAGGTGGTTCACGAAATACGGGTGGTTGGCGGCGGTGAAGACCTTGGCCGGGCTTTCCAGCTCGTTGGCGTAATGCACGCTCTTGGTGACGTTGGTGGAGGAGTTCTGGTTGGCGATGTCGTAGGAGCCCCAGTAGTAATAGCTGGTCTGGGTGAGGTATTCCAGGATCGCGGCCTCCCGGTTCTGGGAATAGACTCGGGTGGCCAGGTGGTCGATGGGCAGGAGCATCTTGTCGATGCCCAGGTGCTCCTGATTGTCCTTGGCGTCCTGATAGGCCTTGTTGACGTCGTCCCGGATGCTGCTCAAGCCCAGGGCGTAGACCCGGACGTCCGGATCGGGCCGCTCCCAGTAGCCTACGATGTTGTGGGTGTAGGGGCTGGGCTTGACCACCGCCATGTTGCCCGGCAGTTCCAGTTTGCGAATCTGCTCCTGATTGAAGAAGCGCACGTCCCGCGATCTCTGCAGCTCCACCACCTCGTGCAGGTTGTCCACTCGGAACACCTCGCCCATGTATCTCGAATTGGGCTTGTGGGCGCCGATGGGGTAGACCTCGTTGAGGCTGCGGAAGATGCCCCGGGTGTTGGGGTCCTTCACTTCCCTGACCAGCACGTCCGGGGCGCTCATGTCGATGCGCAGGATGTGGGTGTAATGGGACTCGGACTCCAGGGTGACCAGGTAGTGGTAGGGGGTCATCAGGCACAACTCCCCCACGTAGGCCAGCGAGTTGCCCGGTTCCACAGTGATCATGAGGGCGTCGATCTGGCGGATGGCCTGGGTGAGGCCCACCCGGTCGCGCTCCTCCAGGAGCTTGATCAGGTATTCTTCGAAGAAGGGGGAGTTCTGCTTGTCGCCGTAGCGGGGGAAACCGAGGGAGGGGCTCATATCACGCGTTTTGGGTTTGGGACTGGGACTCGGCGGCTGCCTGGTATAGGGAGAAATACTGGCGCGAGACGGCGTCGTGGATGGCACCCAGTTCGGCCTGGATCTCGTCCAGGTACTCGAGCAGGACGAGGGGGGTCAGGCCTGCCAGTTGCATGTACTCCAAACGGCGCCAGGCCTGGCGCGCAGCCTGCATGGGCTCGGTATGCTTGGGCAGCACCGACAGGCTGCTCTCGATTTCCCCCAGGCAGTGGTTCACGGTACGCGGAAAGTGGGGATCCTTGAGGAGGAAATTCACCACCTCGTGGCCGCGCACGTGCACCCCCACGTGGCGACGATACATCTGGTAGGCGGACAGGCCGGTCAGGGTGGCCATCCACAGCCGTTCCAGGGTGGGGCCGGCCAGGGCGCTGTCCGAAGGCAGCAGCTCGGCGGAGTTCACGTCCACGATGCGGGTGGTCATGTCGGCCCGCTCGATGTTGCGGCCCAGCTTGAGGAACTGGTAGGCCACGTCGTGGCTCATGGAGCCCGTGAGCAGACCGATGATGGACTGGCGCCGCTCGATCACGTTGTTCAGGACCTCGTAGCGCTGGCTGCGGCTCTGGGTGGCCCGCCGGGCCTTCTCGCGGATGTACAGGTAGAGGGCGTTGATGCGTTCCCAGATCTCCATGGGCAGGACTTCCCGGAAGGTACGGGTGTTCTCCCGGGCGTAATGGATGGAGGAGAGGATGGAACTGGGATTGTCCTCGTCCAGGATCAGGAAGCGCATGATGCTGGCCTCGTCCATGTGCGGCTCGCGCTTGCGCATAAATTCGTCCAGGCCAGCCACCCGGATCAGCACGTCCCAGCCGAAGGAGGCACCCTTGGGCAGGTCCAGGAGCACCTGGGTGGTGCTGTTGATCAGGCGGGCGGTGTTCTCCGCCCGTTCCAGGTAACGGGTCATCCAGTAGAGGTTTTCGGCGACGCGTGACAGCATGTCAACACCGGGTCCAAGGGGAAAGGAACAAGGGGCAAGGAAGACCGGCGGGGCTGTGTCCTTCCCTTGAATCTTCAAACTTGCAGCCTGCATCCGATTCGGGGCCTCGGATGCACCGGGCGGGATGCAAGGTGGAAGGCAAAGCGGGAAAGGCACGCCTTTCCATGTGTCTTGTCCCTTGTCCCTTGAGCCTATTCATTGACGTCCACGATCCAGGTGTCCTTGCTGCCGCCGCCCTGGGACGAGTTGACCACCAGGGAACCTTCCCTCATGGCCACCCGGGTCAGCCCGCCGGTGGTGGCGTAGAGCCGGTTGGACTGCAGGATGAAGGGGCGCAGGTCCAGGTGCCGCGGCGCCAGGTGATCGCCCACCAGGGTCGGCGCGGTGGAAATGGACAGGGTCGGCTGGGCCATGTAGTTGCGCGGGTTGGCCACGATCAACTCGGCGAACTTGTCCCGCTCCTCCTGGGTGGCGCGGGGGCCGATGATCATGCCGTAGCCGCCGGATTCGTTGGCCGGCTTCACCACCAGGGTATCCAGGTTCTTCAGCACGTACTCCTTTTCATCGTCGTACATGCACAGCCAGCTGGGGACATTGGGGATGATGGGGTCCTGGTCCAGGTAATACTTGATCATGCGCGGCACGAAGGCATAGACCACCTTGTCGTCGGCCACGCCGGCCCCGGGCGCGTTGGCGATGCCCACCTTGCCGGTACGCCAGGCCCGCATGAGCCCCTTCACTCCCAGGGCGGAATCGGGCCGGAACACCTCGGGGTCCAGGAAGTCGTCGTCGATGCGGCGGTAGATCACGTCCACCCGGCGCAGGCCCGAGATGGTCTTCATGTATACATGGTCGTCCGAGCCCACCACCAGGTCCGAGCATTCCACCAGGAAGGCGCCCATCTGCTGGGCCAGGTAGCTGTGCTCGAAATAGGCCGAGTTGAAGATCCCCGGGGTGAGCACCGCCACCACCGGACGTTCGTCCTCGTGGGGGGACAGGGCGGCCAGGGTGTCGTAGAGCTGGGTGGTGTAGTCGTCCACCGGGAGGATGGTGCTGGATTGGAACAGCTCGGGGAACAGGCGCTTCATGAGCTGGCGGTTCTCCAGCATGTAGGACACGCCCGACGGCACCCGGAGGTTGTCTTCCAGGACGTAGACCGTACCGTCCTTGTCGCGCACCAGATCGGTGCCGCAGACGTGGGCCCACACACCATAACGGGGCGTGATGCCCTTGCATTGAGCACGGAAGTTCCTGGACCCGGCCAGGACCTCCAAGGGGAAGACCCCGTCCTTCACCACCCGCTGCTCATTGTAGAGATCGTTGATGAACAGGTTCAGGGCGGTGAGGCGCTGCTTGAGCCCGGCCTCGATGCGCTCCCACTCCCTGCGGGACATGATGCGGGGGATGACGTCGAAGGGCCAGGCGCGGTCGATGTTGCCCGCGTCGCTGTAGACGGTGAAGGTGATCCCCATGGCCATGATGGCGGCATCCACGGCCCCACGCCGGGCCTCCAGGGCCGAGGCATCCATGGAGGCCAGGTGGTCGAACAGGGGTTTGGCAGCGGGCCTGGGCCGTCCGTCGCTGTCGATCAGCTCGTCGTAGGCCTCGTTGATGCGGTATTTGTCGGGGATGAATTCCATGGTCTCGGGCGTCCTGGGTTCATATAGTTAGCATGATCCATGCCCGCTGTCGGAGGCTGCCTTGGGACCCCCATGACCCTGGTGTACATAGGGGAAAGACGGCCCGGATGGGAATCAGAGAGGGAAGCCTACGCCGACCGAGAGACCCCTGCCGTCCAGGCCTTCATCGAATCCGACTGTGGCGTCATGACGTTCCGCGATGCGCCGGACGATGGACAGGCCCAGGCCCACGCCCTCGGCGGCACCCGGGGCCAGGCGGAGGAAGCGCCGACCCAGCTCGATGCGCCGCTCTGCGGGCACGCCCGGCCCGTTGTCGGCGACGCGCAGTAGTGGGCCGGCACCGGGGCGCGTCCCGGTGCTCACCACCACCCGCCCGCCCGCCGGGGTATAGCGCAGGGCATTGTCCACCAGATTGCGGATGAGGATGGCCAGGGCCTCCGGTTCGCCGCGCACGGGGGCGGAGCCGCCTTCCAGGGACAGATCGATACCCTTGGCCACGGCGGCCGGGGCCGCCTCGCCGCACGCCTCTCCGGCCAGCACCGCCAGGTCCGCCGGCTCGCCCGCGGGACCTGCGGCCCCCTCCAGCCGGGCCAGGGTCAGGAGCTGGGTGACCAGCCGGCCCATGCGCTCCAGGGCCTCGCCGGCCTTTCGAATGGCGGCGTCCCGGATATCCCCGTCCGTTGCCAGTCGCACGGCATCCAACTGGGCGCGCAGGGCGGCCATGGGAGTGCGCAGCTCGTGGGCGGCATCGCCGGTGAAGCGGCGCTCGTTCTCCATGGCCGCGGCCACTCGAAGGAGCAAGGCGTTGAGGGCCATGACCAGAGGCTGGAGTTCGTCCGGGACCTGCCCCGGGGCCACCGGCTCCAGGTTGTCCGCATTGCGCGCACCCACGTCACCGGCCAGGCGGCGCACGGGGGACAGGGCGCGGTTCACGAGCCAGGCAACGGCCAGTGCCCAGAGGGGCAGGACCAGCAGGAAGGGCCAGGCATTGTTCCAGGCGATGCGGCGCTCCAGTTCGCCCCGGATGGCCAGGCTCTGGCCCACCACTGCGCGCACGCCGTGCTCCGGGTCGGTCTGGGCATAGAAGCGATAGGGGGCCCCGGCGAGGCGGGTGGTGCTGTAGCCGTCCCCATGCACCGGCAATGGCGCAGGCCCGGCGCTCGCAGAGCGCATCAGGAGCCGGTTCCGGTCCTCGTCCGCCTCCCGGCGCCAGACCTGGAATACCAGACGGGTCTGATAGGGATGGGCAGTGCGACCGGGTTCCCGTGCAATGTCGCCCTCTCCCGCATGGCCCAGGGCGAGCAGGGTCTGGCCCACCTGGGCGAGCTGGGCGTCGAACAACTCGTCCGCCTCGTGCCGCGCCGCGCGCCACCCGCCCCAGCCCGCGGCCAGGCCGCAGGCGAGCAGGGCGACCAAGGCCCCGGCCATGAGCCGACCCTGAAGGGAACGGACGGGTTTCACGAGCGGCTGTCCACCAGGTAGCCGATGCCGCGCAGGGTGCGGATGAAGTCGTGGCCCAGCTTGCGGCGCAGATGGTGGATGTGGACCTCCACCGCGTTGCTCTCCACCCCTTCGCCCCAACCGTAGATGGCGGCCTCCAGCTGGGCCTTGGATACCACCCGGCCGGCCCCGGCCATGAGTTTCTCCAGGATCGCGAATTCCCTCCCCGAGACCTCCACCGGCTCCCCGTCCCGCCACACGCGCCGGGCCTGGGGGTCCATCTCCACGCGGCCGCAGACCAGACGAGGCTGGGCCTGGCCCACCGAGCGCCGGATCAGTGCGTGGAGCCGGGCGGACAATTCCTCCACGTCCACCGGCTTCACCACGTAATCGTCCGCCCCGGCGGCGAAGCCCGAGAGCTTGTCGTCCTTGGCGTCCCGGGCGGTGAGGATGAGCACCGGCACCTTCGAGCCCTCGCGGCGCAGGCCCTTGAGCAGGGACACGCCGTCCTCGCCGGGCAGGCCCAGGTCCAGGACCACGGCGGCATATTCCTCGTGCCTCAGGGCGTGCCGGGCGGGCGCGGCCTCCCGCAGCCAGTCGGGCGCGAAGCCCAGGGACCTCAAGGCGGAGCGCAGGCCGTCGCCCAGATGGGGGTCGTCTTCGACAATCAGGATACGCATGGCGCTATGTTCTTAAGCCCGGCTTAAGTTTGCCTTAAGAGCAGCCAAAGGGGTGCCGGAGAAGATGGCGTCGCCTTCAACCAAAGGAGCACACCATGGCACATCGCAGCTTCATTATGGCCGTCGCCTGCTGGACCGGGCTGGCCGCGGCCGAACCACTAGACATTTTGGCCCGTTACGCGGGCGAAGTGACCCGGACCACGCCCGGGTTCACCCCCTCCGCCGACCGCGGCCGGGCGATCTTCCATCACGCCTGGACGGC
>JBJKSP010000224.1:0-3595 GCA_046703865.1 Thiobacillaceae bacterium | reverse complement strand
CCAGGGGCAGGCTCAGCATCGGGACATGATGGCTGCAGCCGGCGGGGTCATAGGGCTCGACGGCCTGGCGCAGCTCGCAATTGTCCGGCAGCACGCGACGGAACAGCCGCATCAGGGGCGGATGGGTGTAGAACACCACGCGCCCGAAGCGCACCGCCACCTCGGGGAGGTAGCGCACGAACTGGATGCTGTCCCCGTAGCCCTGTTCGGAGTAGACCAGCAGGCCCTGGTCCGGCCCGACCGGCTCTCCCTGCCACTGGGGCAACGGCACCTCGGGTCTCGGGTACTCGATGGTGCTGCCCTGCCAGCGCGACTCGAAATCCACCCAACCCTCGGGCAGTTCTCCGCGCAGCAGACGCACCACCGCCCTGCTGAAGCATGCTTCATGATTGTCGGGCTTCGTTTCCAGCGCCCGCTCCAGCAACGTCAATGCGGTATCGAGCCGGCCCGACTCCCGGTGCAGGTTGGCGAGGTTGTTCAGCGCCAGGCTGTTGTCCGGATCGATGCGCAGGGCGTGTTCGAGGTGACTTTCCGCCTCTGTGTGCCGCCCCTCCTCCAGCAGCAGGGCCCCAAAGTTGATCAGGGTGTCCAGGTGGCCGGGGTTCTGCGCCAGCGCCTGAAGAAAATGGTCATGCGCCTCCGTGCGGCGTTCCAGGTTCTTCAACGCCAGCCCGATGTTGCACTGAAGCTCGACGGAATGGGGTCGCTCGCGCTGGGCGAGCCAGTAATGGTCCAAGGCCTCGCGATACCGCCGCTGCTTGAGGTAGAGGTTGCCCAGGGCACAGCGGACCTCGGCCTTCTCTTCCAGCTTGGGCAGGGCTTGGCGCAGGTGCCGCTCTGCGCTGGCCACATCACCCAGGTCAGTCTGCACCTTGCCCAGCTGGCAGTGGATCTGGGCGTCGTCGGGCCGCAGTCTCAGGGCCGTCTCCAGGCAGGCCAGCGCCTCGTCCTTGCGCCCGAGCGCCAACAGCACCGCACCCAGGTTGGTGTGCGCCTCGACGAAACCGGGGTCCAGGCGTATGGCCTGCTCCAGTTTGTCCGCGGCCTCCTGGTTGCGGCCCAGGTCCTTTAGGACGATGCCCAGGTTGTTGCAGGCATCCGCCGAATCGGGGCTCAGCATGGTCGCCAGCTCATACAGCCGACGGGCCGTATCCAGTTCCCCAAGGGCGCGGTGCGCCTCCGCGGCCGCCATGATCAGGTTGGCCTGGCGGGGGCTCAGCGCGATGGCCCTTTCCAGCGGCTCCAATGCCTCCCGGTGCCGGCCCAGCTGGTGGCGTACCACCCCCAGCAATCCCAGCAGGTCGGCGTTGCCCGGCTGGTCCTCGGCACACTCGGCATACAGCGCCTCCGCCTCGGCGAGACGGCCGGCCTGGTGGTGTTCGAAGGCCCGCTGCAGTTCGATCGGTATCGTTTGGGTCATGTCGGCGTCCTCATGACGGCAACCAGGCCTTGAGCCAGGTATCCAGGTTGTCTTCCAGGATCCAATGTCGGTTGACGTGGTCGCGCAATGCATC
Organism: Thiobacillaceae bacterium; assembly: GCA_046703865.1. Classification (GTDB taxonomy): domain Bacteria; phylum Pseudomonadota; class Gammaproteobacteria; order Burkholderiales; family Thiobacillaceae; genus JBJKSP01. Next base: position 2,081 of record JBJKSP010000224.1, on the reverse strand, counting down.
CCCCCTGCGTGCCAGCGCGTCCAGGTCCGAGACGTGCTCGCGGATGGCGGCCACCCAATCCTGGTAGCGGTTGGGCACCCGCGTCACCGGATAGTCGCCCCGGTAGGGGGTGATGTCCGTGCAGATGACAGGGTAACCCAGCACGCCGTATTCCAGCAGCCGCAGGTGGCTCTTGGCGTGGTTGAAGGGCACGTCCTCCAGGGGCGCCACCGCCAGGTCCAGGTTGAGGCTGGCGAGCTTGGCGGGATACTCGTCCAGCGGCACCGGGGGATGGAACTCCCGAATGCTGGCGCGCAACTCGGCCGGGCACATGCCGAAGAATACCCAGTCCACCTCTTCAGCCGTGGCCTGCACCGCATCCACGATCTCCAGCAGATCACCGTCGTGGGTGGCACTGCCGGCCCAGCCCACGCGCGGCTTGCGGCCCTGCCGGCGTAGGGGACTGAAATTGCCCCAGCGCAGGCGCTCCAGGTAGTTGGGCACGGCGATCACCTCGTCCGCATAACCCTGGTATTGCTCGGCGAGGTAGTCCGTGGAGACCACGAAGCGGTGGCACAGGGAGACGGCCTTGCGGAAGCGCTGGTGCAGGTCCTTCATCTCCACGAATGCCTGCTTGCGGGGGCTCTTGACCGGCACATCGGTGAGCAGGTCATCGATCTCGAATACCCTGAATGCCTTTGAATGCCTGACATAGCCTTCGATCAGCTCGATCTGGCTCGCCTCCACCTGACGCTGCAGGACGATGCTGTCCGGCTCGAATCGGAACAGGTCCGGGATGCCGAGATAATTACCCGTGTCCCAACCCATCACCTTGCCGGCGCCGTTGAGGGCGCGCATGGGGGCGGCGATGCGGTATTCCCCACAGCCCATGCGGTCGGCGGCATGGGCCAGGATGCGGGGACGGGGACGCCAGTCCGGGTCCAGGGTCAGGGTCGGCGCGATCTCGATCTTGAAGTCCCGGTCGGCAAAGCTCAGGTTGCGGTTGTAGGCAGGATCCCGAGGAATAAGCCCACGCCACTTGTCGTAAAAGCTGTTCTGATCCGCCTCCAGAAATTCCCGCCTGGCTGCGGGGTCGGTGTTAAGGCCAGCGCCGCATCGGCTAGCACCGGTCTCCTGGAGCAGCATGGCGTAAGGGGTCCAGACCACGAGATAACCCTGCTCCCTGATCCTCAAGCAAAAGTCCACGTCCAGGTAGGACGCCCGGAATCGTGTCCCGTCCAGCCCACCCGCGGCCTCATACAAGGCCTTGCGCACCAACAGACAGGCGGCACTCACGGCTGAATAGTCCTGGGTCATGAGGGCGCGGCCTCCATAACCGGGGGCATCGGCGGGCTGACCGAAGAACGCGCGCTCCACTGGGCTGCTGGCCAGACCCAGGACCATGCCGGCGTGCTGCACCCTGCCGTCCGGAGAGAGCAGGCGCGCCCCCACAACGCCCACCTCCGGGCGCTGGGCGTGGCTCATCATCTCGTCCAGCCAGTCGTCGTGCAACGCAGACACGTCAGGAGCGAGCAACAATAGGTACTCGCCGTCGGCCGCCCGCACCGCCTTGTCGCACATGGCGCCAAATTCCGAGTCTGGTGCGGCGGAAAGTACCTCCACCCGCCCATGCTGGGCCAATTCGTCCAGATAGGCCAGCGTCGCAGGGTCGTCGCTGCCGCCGTTCACCACCAGGACCTGGTAATCCGGCCAGGCAGTGGTCTCCAGCAAGCCGTCCACGCAGCTTCTGGGCAGCGCCTCGTCCGCCCGCAGGGGAATGATTATGGACACCCGCGGCTTGGCGGGATGCCGATGCATGACCCGGTAGGTATCGGGCAGCATGCCCCGTCCCAAGGCCACGTCCAGACCGAGACGCTCGAAATGCTGTAGCAACGCCTCATCCCGGGCCGCGGACAGCTCTGATCCGGAACGCGGACAGTGGCCGCCGCCCGGATAGCGGTGATAGAGCACGTCGGGCACATGGCCGATAGCTTCCGGCGGGATGCTTTCGCACACTCGCAGGGCGAGATCGAATCGCTCTACCCCATCCATGGCGGGGCGGAAGCCCTCCAGGCGCACGAACAATTCCCGCTGCAGCATGA
>JBJKSP010000223.1:0-5477 GCA_046703865.1 Thiobacillaceae bacterium | reverse complement strand
CGCGCCACGTCTCTACGCTACCCAGTTCTGCCGAACGCGAAAAGTTCAGCAAGCCGTCATTCGCCGGAAGGTGAGGAAGTTCTTTCGCTGACCGTTTGGGCCAATAGCCAAGCTTCCTCGGTTTCCTATCCCGCCCAAATCACACTGCAGCTTTGTGTCCCGGCTAGGCAGCTGCGGTTGCCGTCTGCCTGGGGCGGTACCAGGCCATCAGATAGAGCAGCGCGCCCCGAACCGCGCACACCAGGACCAGGGAGAAGAACAGGCCGTACACCACGTGCAGGGCCTGCAGGATGCCGTAGACGGCGGCGACCGCCAGCCCGAAGAGCATCTGCGGGCGCGCCCTCAGGGGCGTGGTGGCGGGGTCCGGGATCATGTACAGGGTGAAGATGATGAAGGCGGCGCTGGTCATGGGCAGGAGGGGCACCATCCAGGGGCCGTCGAACAGCCAGGCGCGGACCTGTCCCTGCAGCAGGAAGCCCAGCAGCCAGGCACCCACCAGAGGCAGGCGCCCGGTGTAGCGCCAGTGCATCAGGATGCCGCTGAGCAGCACGAAGATGGGCACGCCCCAGTCCCAGAGGCCGCTGACGTTCTCGGTGAACTGATAGGGCGGGGTGAGGCCGACCGAATCGGCGAAGACGGCCAGGGTGACCACCACGGCGATGTTGGAGGGATTGAAGATGTGCTGGGTCACTCCGGGTGCCACCGGGGCCCGGAACATGACCTTGGAGGCGATGGAAAAGGCGGCGGCGAAGGCCAGGGGCATCAGGCTCTCGCCCGGGAACAGCAGCATGGACAGGGCCATGCCCGGAATGATGGCGGAGGGCAGGAAGTTGAGGAAATCGGCCGGGCCGCCGGCGAAGCGCAGCGGCCTGCCCTTGGCACGGGCGTCCACCCATTCCAGCAGGATCTGCACGGCGATGGCCGTGCCCACGGCCACGGCCGGGTGGGCCCAGGCCTGTTCGAAGCCCAGCACGGTGTGGCCGAAGCCCAGGATCCAGGCCAGCATGAGGATGGTGAAGAACCACAGGGCCACCAGGCGGCTTTTCCGGTCGGCCTTGGGATAGAAGAGCAGGGTTGCGTTGCTGAATTGCGCCATGGGCCGGTTCTCCCCGTTCATCCCAACAAGACTGTATGCCAGCCCGGCCGAAGCTTGAGCCGGCGCAGGCGCGGCTGACCGTGATGGTCGCGCCAGCGGATTTCCACCGCCAGCGGCCGGTCGGCGGCGACATGGCCCAGGCCGAAGTGAAGCTCGGGCGCGCGCTTTCCGGACTGGCCGTTGCCCCCGTCCACCTGGGCGGTGAGGCGCATGCCGTCGGGCAGCAGCACCTGGGCCTGGGCACCGATGGCGGGCCAGCCCCGCGTGTCCGCCCCGGGATGGCCGTCCCGGACCAGAAGCGCGTGGCCGTCCCGGACCGGGATCAGCAGGTGCAGGCCGAGAAAGGCGTTCGCGTTGCGATCGTCGTTACGGTAGAAGAACGAGTCCTCACGCTGGTTGGCGAACACGAAGTCCAGATCGCCGTCCCCATCCACGTCCGCTATGGCCACGCCGCGGGTGACCATGGGCTGGCCGAGGCCGATGTCCTTGGCGATGTCGAAATATTTCCCGGAGGCGTCGCGCACGAAGAACGCGTTGGGATCATGGCCGCTGATGTCGCTGCCCGGCTGGAACTTGGGCCAATGGCGCGGATCGGTCAGCAAGGCATCGTTGGCGGTGCCCAGGGCCTGCAGCTCCGGCCAGCGGTTCACGCTTCCCTTGATGAAGCCGGTGGCCTGGATCGCCTCCGGCACGCCGTCGTTGTCGAAGTCGTCCAGCTTGGAATCCCAGCCCCAGCCGCTGCGCGACAGGCCCAGGCGCTCGGCCCCCTGGACGTAGGGCGCGATGCCCTGCCGCATAAGCTGCGTCCGGCCGGTGCTCACCCAGAGGAAATGGCCCTCCTGCAAGGCCCAGGGCGAGGAGATGTTGCTCACGTAGATGTCCATGAGACCGTCGCCGTTGACGTCGCCCATATCGGCGCCCATGCCCTTGCAGGAATCCTGGCCGACGACGAAGGACTTGGGGGTGGTGAAGCTGCTTTCGCCGTGCAGCAGTTCGAAGCGCAGCCTGCCGGGGGTGGACAGGTTGTGCAGCAGGCGGTCGGTCCCGAAGTCGTTGGCGAAATAGAGCTCCGGAAGCAGGTCGCCATCGAGATCGCCCGCCGCCAGGGCAAGGGTCCAGCCCCGCGCGACGTCTTCCGGGAGCACCCCGGATTGGTCGCGATAACGGACCGTGGGATTGCTGCCGGAATGGGCGCCGGACCAGAGCAGGAGCCGGTTCCAGCCGCCGTTGACGGAGCGCGAGGTGGATTGCGGCATGACCATGACCCCGCTGGCCTTGGCATCGAGCAGGCGCGACCCGTCCGGATAGGTATTGCCCACCACCAGGTCCAGATGGCCGTCGCCGTCCAGGTCGGCCAGGGTGGCGGCGTTGCTGTACCAGCGCTCGAACCTGGGCGCCACCTCCGCCGCGACGTATAGATCCCGGCCCGGCGGCTTGCCGGCGCTGTCCGACTTGCGCAGGAAGGCGATCGGCGGGCGGCCCCAGTAATAGACCAGAAAGTCCGCGTATCCATCCTCATTGAGGTCGGCGATGAGACAACCCATGGGCGCCATGGTCCGGTCATAGGGAAGCGGGGCGGCGGTGAGGAGAAACTGGGCATAGCGCTCGCCCGTGCCCGGTACCGGGAAGACGCTGACCTGGTCCGAGCGCGGCTCCACATGGCACAGGTCGTTGGGCAGGCCGTCCCCCTCCGCATCGCCCAGGGCGGCTGCGGCGCCCATGGCCGAAACCCAGGCGGAGATCCGCTCCATGCTGGGGTGCACCGGCCGGGTCTCGTGTGCCACGTAGCCCTGGGGCTTGGGCAGATCGAAGCGGGTGAAGTGGAAGTGCCGGGCGAGTGCCGCGCGTTCGTCGGCCGAGGGTTGATGCGGCAGGGCCATGCCGTAGAGGAGCAGAACCGTGGCCATGGAGACCAGCAGCCCTGCATGGCGAACGAGAAAGGGGGACTTGGTCGTGCTCATCTCTCTTCCCTGGGATGACTAATTCTAATTACCTAATATTAACTACCTAATACCAACTACATAATGCTAATGCCGCAGGATGTCAGAGCCCGTCAAATCCGTCTCTCGTAGCGCAGTATGGCGATGCCATGGCAGAGGGCCGAGAAGGCCAGAAGGCCTGCGGCCTCGGGCAGCACCTGGGGGATGCCGCCGCCGCGCACGAACACGTTGAGGAAGCCGTCGAGTCCCCAGGACAGGGGCGAGATCACGGCCAGGTGCTGCATGAAGGGCGGCATGACCGCCTTGGGCACCAGGATGCCGCCCAGGGCGGCCATGATCATGATGGTGGCCGAGCTGAAGCTGGTGGCCTGCTCGGCGGTCCTGGCGTACATGGCCACCACGATGCCGAAACCGATGGCCGCGAGGCTCGCCGCGCCGCCCAGCAGCAGAATCGCCGCCGGGGACTGGCCCAGATCCAATTGATCGCCGCCCAGCAGGGGCAGGACGTAGACGCTGACCGCCAGGATGGAGAGCATCTGTATCTGGTTGATGACGAAGAAGGGAACCGCCTTTCCGCCCAGCACGACCCAGGCCGGAGCGGTCATGGTCTGCAGCCGGAACAGGCTGCCCTGTTCCCGTTCCCGGATGAAGGACACGGACAGGGGCACGGTCAGGAAGAACATGGCCAGCAGGGTCCAGGCCGGGGCGTTCTGTTGCACCGATGTGGGAATGGCCCTGCCGTTACCGCCGGTCAACGGCTCGCTCTGGACGGGGGCAAAGAGTTGCAGACTCTCGGGTTCCGGGGGCGGGACGAATTTCTTGCCCAGGGTGGCGTGCAGGGTCGCCACGAGCTGATCGTGGGCCAGCTTCATCTCGACCCCGTGCAGGGCCAGGCTGACCTCGCCTTCCAGGACTTGGCGATAGTCGCCCCTCAGAGACGGGTCGGCCAGGGTGTGGACCTTCACCAAGGGTTCCTGCATCAGGTCCGGCGGCACCTCGGCGGCGATCTCGCCCATGCGGCGCCGGGCCAGTTCGGTGGCCTTGGCCGGGACGATTACGCAGAAGACGTAGCGGCCTTCCAGGACCCAATGCCTGACCTGGGACTCCGGCACGGCGTCCAGCCGGGTCAGCTTCACGTGAGGGTTGGAGTGAAAGCTCTCAGCGATGACCCGCCCGACCACGCCGTGATCGGCGTCCACCAGCAACACGGGAAAGGTCGCCCCGGGACGGGCACCGAAGGCGTCCCGCAAGGCCAGAGACAGGATCAGCACGAACAGGACGGGCATGACGAAGAACAGGAACAGGGCCTGCTTGTCCCGTACGATGATGCGCGTTTCCTTCACCACGCTGGCGAAGAGCCTGGCCAGATCCTTCATTCCACGGCGCCCGTGTCGCCAGTGAGGGAGAGGAACAGCCGCTCCAGGCTCACGGTGCCGAAGGTCAGGGACTCCACCCGGATGTCATACCCTTCCAAGGCCTCCATCACCGGGGCGATGATCCGGTCGGGCCGGTTGGACCAGACCTGGAGACAGCGGCCGTACAGGTTGGCCTCCGTCAGACCCGGGATGGCGTGCATCGCATCGAGCAGGCCGGGCGGCGGGTCCTCATCCAGCTGGATTTGAACCGTGTCGTCGCGCTGTTCGGCGAGGAGCGTGCCTACCACGCCATGGATCAGGATCCTGCCATGGTTCATGATGGCCACGCTCTGGCAGATCTTCTCGGCCTCTTCCAGGTAGTGGGTGGAGAGGAGGATGGTGATCCCCGCGTCGTGGAGCTCTCTCAGGCGCTGGTGGATCAGCGCCCGCGAGCGTGGGTCGATGGCCACCGTGGGCTCGTCCAGGATCAGTATCTTGGGCTCGTGGATGAGGCCGATCACCAGGTTGAGCCGGCGTCTGAATCCGCCGGAAAAATATTCGACGCGTTGATCGGCAACCTCGCCCAGTTCGGCGAGTTCCAGGCAGGCCTTTACCCTGGCATCGAGCCTCGCGCCGGTCAACGCCTGCATGCGGCCGAAATATTCCAGGTTTTCCCGGGCCGTGAGGGTGGGATAGACCGCCGGCTCCTGGGGCACCATACCCATGATGCGCCTGATGGCGTCCCGTTCGGTCTGGACGTCGTACCCGTTGATGCTGGCCGAGCCCGAGCTGGGTTTGAGCAGACTGCTGAGGATGGACAGCAGGGTCGTCTTGCCGGCACCGTTGGGACCCAGGATGCCGAAGATCACACCGTGGGGAACGATGAGGTCGACCCCGTCCAGGGCCGGGGGACGGCTGTCTGCATAGTTCTTGGCGAGTTGTTTCAACTCGATGGCCGGGGTGCCTGCAGTCTTGACGGCGTACTGGACGGATAATGGACAGGCCGAGTTCATGATTGCCGGTGAGCTGCCGCAAAGGCCAAAGGGCGCACCGATAGGGGCATGAGTGGCCGCATGCGGTCAATGC
>JBJKSP010000222.1:0-3180 GCA_046703865.1 Thiobacillaceae bacterium | reverse complement strand
ACGGCCGGCGGGCGGTTGCCGCGGCTCCAGCGGTCCTCCAGGAGTTCCCAGGGGTAGCGCGCCGAAACCACGTCCACCAGCAGCACCAGGTCCGCCTGGCGCGGCGCCAGTTCCTTCAGGCGGTTGGGCAACAGCATCTCGAACAGGGTCTTGGCCACCTCGGCGTTGGCGCGGGCAGACTGGGAGGCCTGGCGAATGAAGCCGTCGGCCAGGGACAGCTGCCCGGTGGCCAGGGTCTCCTCGGCGCGGGCGCGGTCCGTGGTGGCGATGAAACGCAGGGTTTCGGTGCCCCTGTCCTCGATGATCTCCAGCCGCTGCCACCATTTCGGCACATCGTCGCAACGCACCCGGCTGAGCCAGCCCTCACCCTCCTCGATGGTCTTCCGGGGCCAGGCCGCGGCCATGGCGAGTTGGCCGTCGCTGAGCACCGAATCCAAGGCCTCGGCGGCGGCGACGGCCACGTCCTCGAACAGCTCCAGGAACTCGATCCGGTCGATCACCACCTTGCCCTCCATCTCCGCCGCCACCAGCTTTTCGTTGGCCGCCGCGGCACCCCGCAGGATGGCGTCCACGGCATCCCGCACCGTCATGCCGCCGGCGCCGGAGCCCACCAGCAGGCAGGACAGGGCCGCGGACCGGGGACGATCCGCGGGACCGAAGCGGTCGTCGGGCCACTGGGCGATGCGCAGGGCGTAATCCAGCATGGCGTCGCGTACCCCCTTGGCCAGCAGACCGGGGCTCAGTTCGCCCACCTGGCCCAGGCCGACCACCACCGCGCCGCCGGGCTTGTCGTCCGCCTTGTCGTTGAAGAACAGGGCATGGGTCCCCAATGCACCTGGATACAGTCCCAGAAGTAGCCGCTTCGACAAGGCCATCTTCAGGCGCTCGTCCAGGGCCTTCTCGGCGCTGATGATGGTGTCGCCCAGGTAATGCCCCACCAGCACCGGATGCCTGGCGTAGGCCAGATCGCCGTGGACCAGGCCAACCTGGATCTCGGGTACGCCGCGCCCGGCCGCCTCTTCGTCGAAGGGCCGGGAGATGCCGAAGCCGAATTCCCGCAGGCGGGCCTCGCCGGGGATGTCGTCCACCGGCGGCTGGGCCGGCAGGATGAAGCGCTCCGGCTCGCCCGCCGCGGCCCGTGCCCGGGTCGGCGGCGTCTCTTTCAGCCGCGTCGTCGCCCCGCTGGTCAGCAGGTCCAGGTAGCCGGGGAAGGCGCGCTTCTGGGTGCACAACTCGTCGTGGGCGGTGTCTTCCACGTACCAGGTCTTCACCCCCGGCAGCAGGCCGGACTTCCAGGCCACGGTGCCGTCGCCCTCTCGGGTGGCGATGAATTCCAGGCGCTTGCGGCCGGCGAGCCAATCCTCCTCGTAGTCCACCAAGCGATAGTCCACCACCGTGGCGTCCTGGCTGCCGGCCACGTAGACCATGTGCGCCGGGTCGGGGGGGGCCTGTCTCAGGAAGTCCCAGGTGGCGCGCGCCTGGATCAGGTCGTGGGCATCGGCCGGGTCCCAGCCCGCGGACAGTTGCCGCTTGAGTTCCGTCCAAAGTCCCTGCTGGCTGAAATCCGAACCCGATGGATCGAAGGGCAGCAATTCCAGCAGGCCGGGGAAGGTCTTGACGATGCCGATGATCTGGTCGGTGTTGTGGGTGACGTCCAGCAGGCTGACCTTGGCCTCGGTGGGGTTGCAGCCGGTGAGCCAGCGCACCGCTTCGTGGGAGCCCAGGTTGGGGGTGCCCAGCATCACGAAGCGGCTGTTGGGCAGGTCCAGGATGCGGCGCCAGACCGCGTTGCCTCGGCCGCCGTCAGCGATCATCGCCCGGACGACCAACCCGCCCATGGAGTGGGCCACCAGCCGCACCGGCTGGCGCTGCCGCTCGAACTCCGGCAGCCAGGCCTCCAGGCTGGCCGCCAGCTTGGCGGCGGCGTCGCGCACCGACAGACGCCAGTCGTAGGGAAAGACCTCCACCCGATGGCTGCGCGCCAGGAACTCGACCAACGGGCCGTAATAGTCGTCCAGGATGTCGGTGGGCTCGACCTCGGACCTGCCCATGCGCAGCCGACCCAGCCCGCCCTTGAACAGGGCCTGGTACTTGAGCCAGATGGGATCGCCGTCCGCCTGCAAGCCGCTGCCCATGGTGCCCGGCAGCACCACCGCCAGGGGCCGCGGCGTAGCGATGCCCCGGCTGCGCCGCACCGCCTCGCGCCACTTGGGCGCTTCCTGCTTGGCTGCCTCCATGGGCTGGAAGCCGCCGTCGCCGTCGTCGGCACGGGTCAGCCCGGAGACCAGCCAGCGCACGCTCTTGTCGTTGGTGAAGTAGTTGAAGTGGCAAACCTGGGGGCCCTGGTCGAACAGGAAGCGGGCGCCCTTGTCCTTGCGGTGCAGGCCGCCGTACATGGAGCCGGTGTTCACCACCAGGTCGTGGTCGGCACCGTAGAACCAATCCACGGCCAACAGCTTGATCTGGCTCCACAGGGAATCGCCCTCGATGTCGCCGGATATCACGGACAGATCGGCAGCGGTGACCAGGACCGGGAGCTGAAGCAGACGGGTCAGGGCCGAGCCGGGCATCATGGCCTCCAGCCCCGGCAGGGTGCGCGGGTCGGTGCGCTCCTTCACCACCCCCAGCAGGAAGTCCACCCCGTCTCCCACCAGGCTGTTGTCGGTGAGGTAGTTGAATACCGACAGCCAGCGGTCCAGCCTGCCCGAGGCCAGGGTGGTGCCCCGCGCCGGGCAGGCCACGCGCACGAAGCGTTGGACCTCGATCTTTTTCTGGTCCAGTTGCTCGATTAGCGTCTTGAGCCTTTCCCGGTCCGCTTCATAGGCCGCGTCCCGCGGCTTGGCTGCATCCGGATGCAGCGGGGAGAGATTCAGCTGTTCAGCGATGATGCGGTCGGCGGCGAACAGGGTCTCGATCAGGTCCGACTGCAGGGGGTCATCCTGCTTGTCCCGCTGGCCCAGGCACAGGAGCTCCCCCACCAGCCCGCCGCGGGAATGGCTGACCAGATGCACCCGGGCGCCCTCGGGCAGGTGCCTGAGCAGGTCCAGGGCATTCTGGACGGGGCTCACCGTCAGGGAGCGGTGCTCCAGGGCGTACACCCGGTCGCCGTAGCGCGCCTGCAGGGTCTTGCGCGCCGCCGCACCTGCCGTGCCCTCCCACAGCTTGCCGAAGCTGCCCCGG
>JBJKSP010000221.1:0-9628 GCA_046703865.1 Thiobacillaceae bacterium | reverse complement strand
GCCCACACCCAGTTGGAATCCGCTGGGCAGCTGGGTCTGCTGGGAAGACTGGGCACCCGGTTGGCGGATGGTCTGATAGAGCAGGTCTTCGAACACCGCCCGCTGTTTCTTGAATCCGGTGGTGCCGACGTTGGCAAGATTGTTGGTGATGACGTCCAACTGGGTCTGCTGGGCATCGAGGCCGGTACGCGCGATATAAAGGGCGGGCAGCATGGGGCGGTCCTATCAGGAGGAGAGCACCTTGTTGGCACTCTGGTCGTTGGCATTGGCGGCCTTGATGACGTTGGTCTGCATCTCGAACTGCCGGGCCAGGCTGATCATGTTGACCAGGGCCTGGGTCGGGCTCACGTTGCTGGTCTCCACGGCCCCCACGGCCAGGGTGACATTGGCGTCTGCGGTGGCAGTGCCGCCATTCCTCAGGCGGAAGAGTCCGTCATCGCCCCGGACCAGATCGGCCACGGGCGGATTCACCAGCCTGATGCGGCCGTCGACGGTGACGGAGTTGAGGTTCTGGCCCACGGGGGTGGAAGACACCGTACCGTCCTGGGCGATGGTGGTCCGCTGATCCGGCGGAACGGCGATGGGCCCCGAGTCGCCCAGGATGGGGAGGCCGCTGCCGGTTTCCAGGATGCCGTTCTGGCTCACCTGGAGGTCGCCCGCCCGGGTATAGGCCTCGCTGCCGTCCGGTCCCTGCACGGCGATCCAGCCTGAACCGTTCACGGCCACGTCCAGCGGGCGGCCAGTCTGCTGGATGGTGCCCTGGGAGAAGTCCGCCGTGGGGGTGGTCTCCGCCACGTAGGCACGGGTCTTTGCCCCCTCCCCCACCACGGGCAGCGCCCTGAACACGCTGATCTCCGCCTTGAAGCCGTCGGTGGAAAGGTTGGAGAGATTCTGGGTCACCACCGCCTGTTGCCGGGCCACCTCCCGTGCCCCCGTCATCGCGATGTAGATCACCTGGTCCATGTTGGGCTCAATCTACCGATCAGCTGATGCTCAACAGGGTCTGCAGGATCTGGTCCTGGGCACGGATGGTCTGGGCATTGGCCTGGTAGTCGCGCTGGGCCACGATGAGGTTCACCAGCTGGGAGGTCAGGTCCACGTTGGAATCCTCCGTCGCCCCCGACTGCAGCGTGCCCAGGTTGGGACCGCCGGGCGTGCCGGTCACCGGCTCCCCGGAGGCGTTTGTTTGCGACCAGAGATTGTTGCCCAGGGGCTGCAGCCCCTGGGGATTCGTAAAGCTGGACAGGGCGATCTGGCCCAGGCTCTGGGTTTGTCCGTTGGTGTAGGTACCCAGGATCGTCCCATCCTGGTCGATGGTCAGATTGCTCAGTTGCCCGGTGGTGTAGCCGTCCTGGCTGACCGAGTTGACGCCGGAGGCTGCACCGTACTGAGTAGACCCTCCCAGTGCCAAAGTGAAATCTATTTCTTTGGCAATGTTATTGCCAGCCGAGTCGGTTGGCTGAGCCGCCAGCGAGATGGTGCCCACCGGACTTCCGGTTGGGGCCGCGGGCGTGGTGGCGACCAACTGTCCTGAGGGACTGAATTCCAGATTGACAGGTTGGGTTGCCGGCGTGGTCATGCCGTAGTTCGCGCTTGCACTGGTACTGCCATCGAACTGTAGATAGGCATTCCAGACGGTATCGCCTGCAGTGGCCGGGGTGGCACCTGTATTACGGGCGAAATAGACACTCACCGTATGAGCGTTGCCCAAGCTATCGTAGACGGTGAAGGAGGTCGTGTAGTTGTAGCTGGTCGAATCGGTGGGGCTGAAAGTCGCGGTCGTCGGGGCTGCCGAGCCTGAATTCAGGTTGACTGACAAGGCGGTCGTGGTAGTGGCATTGGGGCTGCTGTCTGCCGTGGATATCTGGAGGGGGACGGGGACCGAATTGGACGTGCTCGACGTGTAGCCCTGCACATGTGCGCCCGTGCTGTTGACCAGATAGCCGCTGCTGTTGAGCTGGAACTGGCCGTTGCGGCTGTAGACCGGCGCGCCGTTGTCGCTCAGGACGAAGAAGCCGTTGCCGTTGATGGCCACGTCCAGGGGGTTGTCGGTGGTGGTGATGTTGCCCTGGCTGAAGTCCTGGGTGACGGAGGTCACCTGGGTACCCAGGCCTGCCTGCTGGCTGGACGTGCCGAACAGGGAGCTGGCGTAGATGTCGGCGAAATTGACCGTCGCGCTTTTGAAGCCCACCGTGGAGGTGTTGGCAATGTTGTTGCCGATGACGTCCAGGTTCTGGGATGCCGCACCCAGGCCGCTCAACCCCTGCTGAAAGCTCATGTCTGACCTCCGTTAGTAGATCTGGACCAACTGGCTGACGGGGACCGTCCCCAAGCCGGTGAGCGAGACGTCCAGCGTGCTGCCGTTCATGGCAACGCTGGACACCTGGGCCAGGCTCAGGGGGGTTGCAGTGACCTGCTGGCCCTTGGCCGTGGCGTTGACGCTGATCTGATAGCCGCCGTCCGCCAATTGCTGTCCGGCGCTGTCCTTGCCATCCCAGCCGAACGTGACCACGCCCGCGCTTTGGGCGCCCAGGTTCAGCGTCCGCACCACCTGGCCGTTGCTGTCTTCGATCTTCACCGTCACCTGATCGGCGTCCTGGGACAGGTTGATGCCCCCGCCGGCCTGCCCGTTGGACAGGGTCAGGTTGGTGCCGGCCGCCAGGGCGCTGTGGCCGATCAGGGAGGCCGCCTGCACCGTCTGGCTGGCCTGGTAGCTGCCCAGCAGGCTCTGCATGGTGGTGTTGAGGTTGTTGACCCCCTCCACGGTGGACAACTGGGCCAGCTGGGAGGTGATCTGGCTGTTGTCCATGGGATTCATGGGATCCTGGTTTTTCATCTGGGTGATGAGCAGATTGAGAAACTGGTCGGCCATCTTCTGCACGCTGCTGCCCGATGAACCGCTGCTGCCTGAAGAGGCGGAGGTGCCGTTGAGTGCGGCGAGCAGGGTAGGATTAATGTTTTCCACGGTCATGCGTAAACCTCCTAGGCTTGCAGCAGGGTGAGGGTGCGCTGCATCAGGTCCTTGGCCGTGACCATCACGTCCACATTGGTCTGGTAGGAACGGGAAGCGGAGATCATGTTCACCATCTCCTCAACGACATCCACGTTGGGGTAGCTCACATACCCCTTGGCGTCGGCCAGCGGGTTCTTGGGGTCGTACACCAGCCGGGGCGGAGAAGGATCCTCGATCACACCGGTCGTACGCACCCCTTCGGCCCAGGGGGTATTGCCGGCGATGGGCACCGCCTCGAACACCACCTGCTTCGCCCTGTAGGTCGTCCCGGTGGAAGATTGGGCGGAGTTGGCATTGGCCAGGTTGCTGGCTACGGCGTTGAGCCGCATGGACTGTGCGGTGAGGGCCGTCGCGGCAATCTGGAAGACGTTGGACATGGACATCACGAACCCTGGGGTGAGAGTGCCAGATTAATGGTCCGGAACACGCTGTTGGCACGTTCCAGCAGGAATTGGTAATGCATGGCATTGTCCGCAAAGTCGGCGCGTTCCACGTTCACATCCACCGTATTGCCATCGATGCTGGGCTGAAGTGGCACGCGGTAGAGCACGGGAGCCGACGGCGACGACCCCGCCGCGTCATCTCCCGCCAGATGGCGGGGAGAGGTTTGGGCCATGGCCAGGCTACTACCCGTACCACCCATGGCCTGCCGAAGGGCGGAAGCGAAATCGATATCGCGGGCTTTGTAATTGGGGGTGTCGGCATTGGCCAGATTGGAGGCGAGGATCTCCTGACGTTGGGATCGCAACGCCAGTGCGTTTTGTATAAAGGCCAGGTCATTATCGAGTCGGCTCAGCATGGGAAGCTCCTGCTTGGCCTATTTGCAAGGGCCGTGCCAAGGGTCATGACTGGGGCCACATGCCCGAAGCTCGCGGTGCAGAAGGCGAGGGGATTGAAGCCTTCGCACTGGCTCAACGGCGGGGGATGCTCAGAAGTACTTTTTAAAACAGAGTGTTATTTAAGGACAGAGGAACTGGTGATGGGCCAGGGCGCGTCCGGCATGAATTCCCTGCGAACACCGGCCACCGCGGCGGGGACAAACGGCACGAATTCGATTCCTGGTGCTTAGGGCAATCCTTGCCGGGGTACGGCAAAGATTGCCGGTCGGATCTTCGGGCGGGATCGATCATGAGGACTACGCTGCGACCTCAACCCGGTTGCGGCCCGCGGCCTTGGCGCGATACATGGCCGCGTCCGCCCTCGTCACCAGGGCGTCCGGATCCTCGCTCGCCTGCATCTGCGCCACGCCGGCACTGAAGGTGATGAGGACATGTTGATCCTCATGCAGGAAATACTGCTTGGTCAGCTCGCGCTGCAGGCGTCTCATGACGTTCTCGGCCTCTGAAACCTCCGTGTTCGGTAAGAGAATGAGGAACTCTTCGCCGCCGAAGCGGGCCAGGGAGTCCGTCGGGCGCAGCATCTGATGGATCACCTGGGCCAGGTGCGCCAATGCCTGGTCGCCGGCGCTGTGACCCAGGCTGTCGTACAACATCTTGAAATGGTCGACATCCCACAGGGCCACGGAGAGTGGCACGCCCAGGCGTTTGACGCGGGCGACCTCGCGCGTGAAGGCCTCGTCCAGACCGCGACGGTTCAGGGCACCGGTGAGCTGGTCCTCCCGGATCAGGTTGGAGACCTCTTCAAGTTCCTGCTCCAGGCTATGGATGCGCTGCTCCGCCTGCTGGACGTTGTTGCGTGCCTCGATGAGCTGAACGTGGGTATCGTGCATGGCATCCCTCATCTGGCCCATGTCGGAGGTGAGGGCCTCGACCACGTCACTCAACTCCCTCATCTCGTCCGCCTGCGCTATGCGGGTTGAATAGGCCTGCAGCCGATCATGATAATCGCCGGTGCTGCTGGACAAGTCGCCGACCCGGTCGATAAACAGCGAGATGAGTTGCTTGAGCTTGGACTTGGTCTCGCGCAGGCCGTCTCTGAGCTGGCCCTGGCGGCTCACGATCTCCTGAAGGCCAAGCTCGGCCTCGTGCAGGGTGCTGTAGTTGAGATGCCCGGAGACCAGGGCCTTGAGGGTGGCAAACTGGCCCCTGATTCCGGCGTCCTCGGCCACCACGTCGCCCAGATTCTCGAACATCAGCCTGAGCAGCCGCTGCATGCCGACCAAGAGTTCCCGGTCGTCGTCGGCCCGTACCAGGATTTCGCGCAGCAGTCCTTGGGTCTTGAGGACATCGTCCTCGGCGCAGCCGGTCTCCTTCCCAGTCGCTTCGGCCAGTTCGCCTGCGCGCCGGGCCAGATCCGGCCAGTGATCGGACATGCCGCCGGCGAGAAGATTCAGGCAGCCGCGCCAGAGCTGGCTAATCGCCATCTGTTCACTCACCTGACCCTCGGCTTCCGAGCGATCCAACCCAGCCTCGACGAGACCACGGGAAACCGGCGATTCAGACCAGTTACGGGCCAGATTGGCGAGCTTCATGCACAACTCATCCGGGTTCTGTCCGAAATTGATCAAGACCCGCTCCAGCATCTCCCGCTTGCGAAACTGGGTCAGTCCGACCTGATACTGGTCCCATTGTCGCAGGAGGGTATTGATGGTGTCCGGCCATGTGGGCAAGGCCGTTTCCTTGCCCTCCACTTCGGCATAGATGCGGCGGTAATTGTCGGGTGTGGGAGACAGCTTGCGCTCGGCTAGCCTTTTGATGGCCTCTCGTGCGATCACCGCGGGTTGGTGCGGATTATCCATGGTCTTCCAAGTCGTCAACTGAGAAGGAGCGGGTTGCCGGATAGGGAAAAACAGGCTGCAGCCCAGGCTGGGTCCTCATCCGGCGTCGGATTGGCGCCACCCGGCAATCCCCTCCACCTTGTCGGGTCGCAGTCACGAACACTACCGGTCTACGCGATGCCACGCTCGACCTCCTTTTGGACGCCTCCTGCGGACCGCACCTCTTTGTCGCAGCGCTAACAGCCGAACTTACCATTCGAACGCCATGTCAACTCTGGCAGAATTTTATCTTCACGCGCCAGATCAGGATATTCCAGATTATGCCCGTACTCCTTTTCCTGATCCTGCTCACGGGCCTGGGTCTGGCGACCCCCGCTCAGGCCCGGCCGCTTCAGGACATGCAAATTGTGCGCCAGAAAGCGGCATCCTATCTCCTGAGCCGGATCCGATCGGAACATGAAGGTCTGGTGGCGGACGTGGAAATGGGCAACGTGGATGAACGCCTTGCCCTGCCCCGGTGCCTACATCTGGATTTCTTCCAGCCTTCCGGGGCGCAGGGCTACAGCAATGGCAGCGTGGGCGTGCGTTGCGAAAATCCGGTCCGATGGACGTTCTATCTGACCTATCAGGTGGTGCTGAGCGGTCCGGCCCTGGTGGCCACGCGGCCCCTGAGTACGCACCAGTCCATCTCTCCCGGTGATGTGGAACTCAGACAGGTGCGTTATGAAGGCATGCCCGGAAATTATCTCAGGGACCCGGCGGAATTGCGCGGTGCCATGACCTCACGCGCCATACCGGCCGGAACCGCCATCACCAACGACCTCCTGTTCAGGAGGCAGACCGTTCGGGCCGGCCAACAGGTCAAGGTCCTAGTGCACGGCCGGGGCTTCCAGATCACCCAGGAAGGCGTCGCACTCAACTCCGCCCACCGCGGGGAAACCGTGCGTGTCAGGACACCGTCCGGGCAGGTCATTCAAGGGCTGGCTGGACCCGATGGGAACATCGTGGTACAGCCTTAAAGTCATGTCGTTTTGTGCCGATAACGGCCAAACAATCCCGAGGGAAGTGATGCATGAAGATCGACAATGCCCCCAAGAATACTGGCCCCGGCCGTGTCCGGCAGAGCAAAGCCGGCAAGGCCAAGACCCAGGCGACTGCCGGCGGCAATGACACTGTCAGCGACAACGTGGATCTGACCTCCGAGTCCACCCTCATGCAATCCCTGGAATCTTCCCTGGCAGACCAATCGCCTACCGATCCCGGCAAGATCGAGGCCATCCGCCAGGCCATCGCAGAAGGCCGTTTCAAGGTGGATGAGGAAGTGGTCGCGGAAAAACTCGTTCAGGAAACCACGGAAAACTTGCGGCGCGGTGCCAAGAAGAAACGATGAGCGAGGTCACCGACCTGCTGGAGTCCCTGGAATCCGACCTGTCCCGCCTCGATAAAACGGTTACCGAGGAGAATTCCAAGCTCACTGCGGGTCAGGTCGAATCCCTGCCTGATCTGGCCAGGGTCAAGGAGATCACCACAGCACGCCTGGCCGCGGGATGGTCGGCCCTGCTCGGCCATATCGGCGCCGGTACATCCCGCCGCCAAGTCGAAGACGCGCTCAGCTCATTGGGCGATCCGGCCCTCATGCAATCTTGGCATCGGATACTGGCGCTTACGGAACAGGTCGAACGGTTGAACCGTCTTAATGGAAGACTGATCGACGACCTGATGCTGCGTACCCAAAGTGCCCTGCAAATCCTCCAATCCGCTTCCAGGGAGCGCAACCTCTACGGGGCCAATGGACACGTGGTAGGGTTGTTCTCGCCCAAACGAACCATAGACAAGGTGTGACATGCAAAACATCACTTTCAAGGTCTCCGGCATGAGCTGCATGGGCTGTGTGAACAGCGTCAAGCGCCTGCTTACGGCCCTTACGGGGGTCGGTAGCGTGGAAGTGGACCTGGGTGCAGGCCGGGTGGACGTCAGCTTCGACCCGGGCCAGGTCCAGGTGGATGCCATGCGCTCCGCCATCGAAAGCGGCGGCTATCAGGTCCTCGCCTGAGACCCCGCGCTCCCGGCCCTGACGGAATTCCGGCCGTGCCTGTCTATAGACCGGTATGGCTGGTGGACGGTGCGGATGGCTGGCCCTGGCCCATGTGCCGGGTCTGCATCATGGCGCGGCCCCCAGCCTGCGCCTGACCGAATCCGCGTCCGGCAGGATCACCCCGAGGGAGCGGGCCACGTACGGATTGAAGTCGATGGAGAAGGCCTCGCAATACTGGGCGGGCGGCAGATCCGGGGTGGCGGGTGACCAGCGGGCAGCGATGCTGGCCCCCTGCCGGCCGATCTGGGTGGGCGTAGAGAACACGGCAGCCACCGCGCCTGCCCTGACCAGGCCCTCGGAGAAACCGACCACTGGCACCCTGTAACGATAAGTGGTGATGAGGACATTCTGGATATTGCCGGTATTGACCACGGCCGCATCCGGGATCAGGAGCAGGACATCGGACCCCGACAGGACGTGTCGCAGGGCATTTGCCACGCCAGCGGGGTCGTCTATGCGTTCCTGAAGGATAGTGAGCCCGCGCCTCGCGGCCGCAGCCAGCATGGACTTCAGCCCCACCTGGGGGGTCTTGGAGACCACGACACCCACCGTGGCGGCATGGGGGAAAACACTCTCCACCAGTCCCAGGGAGCGTGCCGGGGGCTGGTCTATGAACACCGCCGAGACCTTATGCATAGAAGCGCCGGCCGGCCAGTCGAGGTCCTCGTAGCCGGACCGCGGCACCATCAGAACCAGCACCGAAGCCGTTCCGTGGTAATGCTCAGCGACGGATTTGGCCGCCTTGAGTCCAACCGGTACCAACAGGTCGGACCCTCGGCTCAGCGTGGCCAAATCAGCGTCTTGCAGATTGTCCAGCAAAAGCACATGCAGCGGACGGTGCAACATCGGGTCGGACCGAAACGCCTCCGCCACCTTCTGGTAGGCCTTGCCGTCGTCGCTCAGGATCAGCGTGATCTTGCCCTCGGCCCGAGCCAAGCCGATAAATAGGCACACGACAAGCAACAACGACAACCCATGCCACAGACCGGTGCCGAGACGGTGGTCTTTCCGCGTTTCAGGACTCCGCCCCGAAGCCGGCATTTCCTCGCCTGGTAAACGAATTGTCGTTGTTGAATGTCCCATAGTCTTCCGGCAGGCCCCGGACGAACGACTCGACTTCACCCCCGCAAGTTGGCTGGTGCGCGGTGATCCCCGGCGGTTTCGGGGTTGTCCATGCCGTCTCGTTACGGCCGGAACGAGCCAGCCAACATCGGGAAAAGCACGGAAGGTATTCTCGGAACCCGTTCAATGCAGCCTGCGTTGTTTCCTGGTGAGCGTCGTAGCCTGTTTCCGACCGTGAGAATTTACCAGGCCGGCACATCGGCACCATCCTTGGCCATGGCTTTCAGGTATTCGGTATGGGCGGCCAGCTCGGCGTCTGAAGCCTGCAGCAGCCTGACCCTGACATTGGCGTCGGCGGGAATCCGGCGTCCGGCCGGCAGGACGGCCTGTTCGATGGCCAGGCTGTCCTGGCCCCGGGTCATGGCCAGATAGACCTCCGCAAGCAATTGGGCGTCGAGCAGCGCCCCGTGGAAGGAACGCCCGGAGTTGTCGACCTCATATCGCCTGCACAGGGCATCCAGGTTGTTCTTCTGCCCGGGATGCATCTCCCGGGCCATGCGCAGCGTATCCGTCACGCCATGGCAATGGTCCTGAAGCGTACCGACATCGAGCCGGGCCAATTCCGCGTTGAGGAAGCCCACATCGAATGGCGCGTTATGGATGACCAGTTCGGCTGCTTCGAGAAAATGGAGGAACTCCTTCACGACCTCCGGGAAGCGCGGTTTGTCCTGCAGGAATTCGGCCGTCAGGCCGTGCACCTCCACGGCACCCGGGTCGATGT
>JBJKSP010000220.1:0-7878 GCA_046703865.1 Thiobacillaceae bacterium | reverse complement strand
ATAGTATTTAGCCTAACCAGGATGGGGGCCGGAACGCAACCTCGGCTGGCCGACCCCGGCATGTGAGGGCATGTCAAAGGCCCGCATCATGTCCTATGCTTGCCGGCCATGACACCGGCTCCCAGTTTCCATGTCCGCCGGGTCAGCCGGCTCGTCGGTCGATGGTCGGCGGCCCTGGTCCCCGCGTTTTGCCTGGCCTCCCTCGCCGGATGCGCGTTGCCCCAAGTCCGGCCGGGGGGTGTGCCCGTCCGCGCCCCGGCCCTGACCCGAGGCCACGTCATCATGGCCGACGGGACTCGCCTCCCCCTGGAGCAATGGTTACCGTCAGGGCAGGCGCGTGGTGTGGTCCTGGCGCTGCATGGTTTCAACGACTATCGCCACGCCTTCGACGGCCTGGGGGCCTATCTGGCCGCGCGCGGCTTCGCCGTCTATGCCTATGACCAGCGCGGTTTCGGCGGGTCGCCCAACTTCGGTTACTGGGCCGGAGCAGACCAGCTGACGGCGGATGTGCACACGGTCTTGGGGCTGCTGGCGGCGGCACACCCGGGGCTACCCATCCATCTCCTGGGGGAGAGCATGGGTGGTGCGGTGGCGCTGTCAGCCCTCACGGCGTCCCAGCCCCCGGACGTCGAGGATGTGGTTCTCGTGGCACCGGCGGTATGGAGCCGTAACCGCATGCCCTTCCTCCAGCGGGGCACTCTGTGGCTGACGGCCCATACCCTGCCAGGTCTGCGCCTGTCCTGGCGCATCCTGAAGCTGAAGCCCACGGACAACGAGGCGGCACTGAAGCGTTTCCGCTCCGATCCCCGGGTGATCCACGAGACCCGGGCGGACGCCCTGTGGGGGGTGGCCGACCTGATGGATCGGGCGGTGGCGGCGGCACCCCGTCTGAAGACGCCCGCCCTGGTCCTCTACGGCGAACACGACGAGATCATCCCCCGCAATGCCATGTGCGCCTTCCTGGACCGGTTGCCGACCGATGCCCCATATCGCCTGGTGGTCTATCCCCGGGGCTGGCACATGCTCACCCGCGACCTGGATGGCGAGACGGTCATGGCGGACATCGCCGCCTGGCTGGATGCGCGGGACGGGGCACTGCCTTCCGGACACCAGGCCGCGGGTCGCCCGCCGGCCTGGTGCCGATAGCGCCACGTCCCGCGGACCGGGTCCGCGAGAACTTCAGGGCTCGATGCGCGTCCCCAGCACCTCCAGGAAACGGGCCAGCCAGGCCGGATGGGCCGGCCAGGCCGGGGCGCTCACCAGCTTGCCGTCCACGTGGGCCTGGTCCACCGGGATGTCCATGTAGCGACCGCCGCAGCGCGTGACGTCCGGTCCCACCGCCGGGTAGGCAGAGCAGGCCTTGCCCTCCAGCACACCCGCTGCGGCCAGCAGTTGCGCCCCGTGGCAGATGGACGCGATGGGTTTGTCCGCCTGGGCGAAGTGACGCACCATCTCCAGCACCCGGGAATCGAGCCGGATGTATTCCGGCGCCCGCCCGCCCGGGATCACCAGGGCGTCGTAATCTTCCGCCTTCACCTCGTCGAAGCCGGCGTTCAGGCTGAAGTTGTGCCCCGGCTTCTCGCTGTAGGTCTGGTCGCCTTCGAAATCGTGCACCGCGGTGCGCACCTGCTCGCCCGATTTCTTCCCTGGGCAGACCGCATGGACCGTGTGTCCCACCATGAGCAGGGCCTGGAACGGCACCATGACCTCGTAGTCCACCACGTACTCGCCCACCAGCATCAAGATCTTCTTCGCTGACATGATTGTCTCCTCATCTTCGTCGTAAACGGCAACAGCGGCACGCCTGACGGGTGCCGTCTGCCTGACCTTGCTCTTTGACCGGAACGGGGGGTGAGGGTTTTCCGGGCCGTCGGCCGCTTACTTCACCACTTCTTTGAGCTGGTCAAGGATGGCCGGGTTTTCGAGGGTGGAGACGTCCTGGGTGATCTGCTCCCCCTTGGCCAGGGCCCGCAGCAGTCGCCGCATGATCTTCCCGGAGCGTGTCTTGGGCAGGTTGTCGCCGAAGCGGATCTCGTCCGGCTTGGCGATGGGGCCGATCTCCTTGCCCACGTGGCTCCTGAGGTCGTTGACGATGGCATGGGCCTCGTCGCCGGTGGGGCGGGGGCGCTTGAGGACCACGTAGGCCACCACGGCCTCGCCCTTGACGTCGTGGGGCTTGCCCACCACGGCGGCCTCGGCCACCAGCGGGTGGGAGACCAGGGCGGATTCGATCTCCATGGTCCCCAGCCTGTGGCCCGAGACGTTCAGTACGTCGTCGATGCGGCCCATGATGGTGAAATAGCCGTTCTTGGGATCGCGCACGGAACCATCGCCGGCGAGATAAAGCCGGCCGCCCAGGTCTTGGGGGAAGTAGGACTTCTTGTAGCGCTCGGGGTCGCCCCAGATGGTCCGGATCATGGCCGGCCAGGGTCTCTTGATCACCAGGAAGCCGCCCTTGCCCCACTCCACGTCGTGCCCGCTCTCATCCACGATCTCGGCCATGATGCCGGGGAAGGGCAGGGTGCAGGAGCCCGGCACGGTGGGGGTGGCCCCGGGCAGGGGGGTGATCATGTGGCCGCCGGTTTCGGTCTGCCACCAGGTGTCGACGATGGGGCAGCGCCCGCCGCCCACCTGGTCGTGGTACCACATCCAGGCCTCAGGGTTGATGGGCTCGCCCACCGTACCCAGCAGGCGCAGGGAAGAGAGGTCGTACTTGCCCGGTTGGTGTTCGGGGTGGGCCTCGGCCAGCTTGATCAGGGAGCGGATGGCCGTGGGCGCGGTGTAGAAGACGCTGACCTTGTGCTCCTGGATCATGTGCCAGAAGCGGCCGGCGTCGGGATAGGTGGGCACGCCCTCGAATACCACCTCGGTGCCGCCGCAGGCCAGGGGGCCGTAGGTGATGTAGGTGTGGCCCGTGACCCAGCCGATGTCCGCGGTACACCAGAACACGTCGCCGGGCTTGAGATCGAAGGTCCACTTGGTGGTCAGGACGGCGTGGAGGAGATAGCCGCCGGTACTGTGCTGCACGCCCTTGGGCTTGCCGGTGGAACCGGAGGTGTAGAGCAGGAACAGGGGGTGTTCTGCGTCTACCCACTCGGGCTCGCACTGGTCCGACTGCCCCGCCGCCAGCTCGTGCCACCATAGGTCCCTGCCCGCCGCCATGTTGCAGGTGCCGCCCGTGCGCCTGTAGACGACCACGTGCTTCACGGACTCGCAGCCTTCCATGTCCAGGGCCTCGTCCACTGCGGGCTTCAGGGGGATGTTCTTGCCGCCCCGGGACTGCTCGTCGGCGGTGATGATCATGACGGCGCCCGCATCCTGGATGCGGTCGCGCAGGCTGTGTGCGGAGAAGCCGCCGAACACCACGGAGTGGGTTGCACCGATGCGGGCGCAGGCCTGCATGGCCACCACGCCCTCGACGGACATGGGCAGGTAGATGACGACCCGGTCGCCCTTTTTCACGCCCTGGCTCTTGAGGGCATTGGCGAATCGGGAGACGCGGGCCAGCAGTTCCCGGTAGGTGACCCTGGTGACGGCCCCGTCGTCGGCCTCGAAGATGATGGCCACCTTGTCGCCCAGGCCGGCCTGGACGTTCTTGTCCAGGCAGTTGTAGGAGACGTTGAGCTGGCCGTCGGCGAACCATTTGTAGAAGGGCGCCTGGCTCTGGTCCAGGATCTGGGTGAAGGGCTTGTGCCAGACCACGTGTTCCCGGGCCAGTTCACCCCAGTACCCTTCGTAGTCGGCCTCCGCCTTGGCCACCAGGGCCTGGTAGGCCTCCATGCCGGAGATGGTGGCCTGGGCCTTGAAGTCCTCTGAAGGCGGGAAGACGCGGGATTCGTGCAGGACGGTTTCGATGCTTGAAGACATAGCTGGGATCTCCTCGTCGGATGGTGGGTGGTAGATGTTCGCTTCCTCCACCAAGGAAGCGGCAAAATTAGGCCAATTCCACAGTTTTTTCATGCTGCGACGCATCATGCCGGACGAACCCATCCATCCCGCCCTGAAGCAGGCGGTCCGTCACAGCCGCTGGCTGAACGGCCGCCTGGTGGCGGACCCCGGACTGTCCGGCTGGCTGGTGGAGCGGATGAACGCCCCCCTGGCCCGGCAGGACATGCAGGCCTGGCTGGCGGAGGCTGGGGCCGGCACGGAGCCGGAACTGGGCCGGGCGTTGCGCAGGCTGCGCCAGCGCGTGCTGGCCCAGGCCATGGTCCGAGACCTGAATGGCCAGGCCGATCTGGACGAGGTCGTCCGCGCCATGACCGACCTGGCCGAGCTGGCGCTCCGAACCGGGCTGGAATTCCTGCACGCCGACCTGGCCGGCATCCACGGCGAGCCGCTGGACGGCAAGGGTCGGCCCCAGCGGCTCATCGTGGTGGGCATGGGCAAGCTGGGCGGCGGAGAATTGAACGCCTCCTCCGACATCGACCTGATCTTCGTCTATCCGGAGGAAGGCGAGACCGCGGGCCCACGCCGCATCAGCAGCCACGAGTTCTTCGTGCGCCTGGGCAAGCGACTGATCGCCCTGCTGGGGGAGACCACCGCCGACGGCTTCGTGTTCCGGGTGGACATGCGCCTGCGCCCCTATGGGGACGCCGGACCGCTGGTATCCAGCTTCGCCGCACTGGAAGAGTACTTCTACACCCAGGCCCGGGAATGGGAGCGATACGCCTGGATCAAGGCCAGGCCCGTCACCGGAGAACGCCTGTCCGAACTGGAGCAGCTGCGCCTGCCCTTCGTGTTCCGAAAATACCTGGACTTCGGGGCCTTCGCCTCCATGCGTGACCTGCATGCCCAGATCCGCCGGGAGGTGACCCGGCGGGACATGGCGGACAACATCAAGCTGGGTCCCGGCGGAATCCGCGAGATCGAGTTCATCGCCCAGGTCTTTCAGCTGGTGCGGGGTGGCCGGATGGCCGCCCTTCGGGCGCGGCCCACCCGGACCGTGCTGCGGCGGCTGGTCGGGCAACGCCTGATGCCCGAGGACACGGTGGCCATGCTGGAACAGTCCTACGTCTTTCTGCGCAATCTGGAGCACCGCATCCAGTACATGGACGACGCCCAGACCCAGCGGCTGCCCCACGGCATCGAGGACCGCCGGCGCATCGCCAGCGCCATGGCCTATGCGGATTGGGAAGGTTTCGAGGCCCACCTCAACACCCTGAGGCGCCGGGTGACCGAGCAGTTCGAGCAGGTTTTCGGCGCACCCCAGGAGGACCAGTCTGCTCACCCGCTGGCCGGGTTGCTGCACCAGCCCGACGCCGCTGCACTGCGGGTCTTGGAGGAGATCGGCTACGAAAATACACCAGGGGTGCTGGAGCGACTCCGCTCCCTGCTTGCCAGCGCCCGCTACCATGGCCTTCCGGCCGCCAACAAGACCGCCCTGGACGGCCTGCTGCCCCCGCTCATCGAGGTGGCAGCCGCCCAGTCCAATCCGGACGATACCCTGGCCCGCATCCTCACGCTGCTGGAAACCATCAGCGGGCGGGAGCCCTACCTCAGGCTGCTGCGGGAATATCCCCAGACCCTGAGTCCCATCGCCCGTCTGGTGAGTGCCAGCCCCTGGGCCGCCCAGTACCTGACCCTGCACCCCCACCTTCTGGACGAGCTTTTGGACCCCCGCACCCTGTATTCACCGCCGGACTGGACATCCTCGCGACGGGACCTGGAGGAGCGGCTGCGGGAGGGGGAGGGCGATGTGGACCGGCAGATGAACGATCTGCGCCAGTTCAAGAATGCCGCCACCTTCCGTCTGCTGGCCCAGGATCTTGCGGGGATGCTGACGGTGGAGAGGCTTTCCGACCATCTTTCGGACCTGGCCGATCTGGTGGTGGACCTGACCCTGGCTCAGGTGTGGGCAGATCTCCCAAGGAAGCATCGGGAGACGCCCAGCTTCGCCGTCATCGCCTACGGCAAGCTGGGCGGGCGGGAGCTGGGCTATGCCTCGGACCTGGATATCGTCTTCCTCTATGACGATGACCATCCCGACGCCCAGGAAGTCTATGGCCGGCTGGCCAAGCGCCTAAACACCTGGCTCACCACCCTGACCGCCACCGGGGTGCTCTACGAGACCGACCTGCGCCTGCGGCCGGACGGGGTTGCCGGCCTGCTGGTGAGTTCCCTGGCCGCCTTCGAGGATTACCAGCGCCAACAGGCCTGGACCTGGGAACACCAAGCCCTCACCCGTGCACGATACTGTTGCGGCGATGCGGACGTGGGCGGCAGGTTCGCGGCCATGCGGGAGTCCATCCTGCGCATGTCCAGAGACCCGGCCAGGCTCAGGGCGGACGTGATCGAGATGCGCGGCAAAATGCGAGAGGGCCATCCCAATGCGAGCGGCCTTTACGACGTCAAGCACGACCCGGGCGGGCTGGTGGACGTGGAGTTCGCGGTCCAGTACCTGGTCCTGGCCCATGCCCCGGAACACCCGGCGTTGACGGAAAACCGGGGCAACATCGCCCTGCTGCGCCGCTGCGCGGAACTGGGTCTGTTGCCGGCCGAGGTGGCGTTGCCTGCGGCGGATGCCTACCGGGAACTGCGGCGCATCCAGCACGCGCTGAGACTGCAGGGCCTGGACCGGGCGCGCGTTCCGCTCGGACAGGTGGAGGAACAGCACCGGGCGGGCGTGGGGCTTTGGCAGGCCGTGTTCGACGGGGACGCAGAGGTGTCCCCTCCAGCCCGGTGAGCCCGGCGCTTCGCTCGGTATCAGCAACCGGGCCGTTCAGCCCGACAGGCTGTTAAAATCCATTCTTTCGGTCAACGTATTCGGAGTCTTCGATCATGTCCATGGCCGACCGCGACGGTCTGATCTGGTACGACGGCAGGATGGTCCCCTGGCGGGAGGCCACGACCCACGTCCTAACCCATACCCTCCATTACGGCATGGGGGTATTCGAGGGCGTACGTGCCTACGAGACGGCGAAGGGGCCGGCCATCTTTCGCCTGCAGGAGCACACGGACCGGCTGTTTCGTTCGGCCCATATCCTGGGCATGAGGATGCCCTTCGACAAGGCCACCCTGGTGGAGGCCCAGAAGGCCGCCGTCCGGGAGAACGGGCTGAGGTCCGGCTATATCCGGCCCATGGTCTTCTACGGTCCCGAAGCCATGGGCATCTCCGCCAAGACGCTGTCCGTGCACGTGATCGTGGCGGCCTGGCCCTGGGGTGCCTATCTGGGGCAGGAGGCTTTGGAGCATGGCATCCGGGTGAAGACCTCGTCCTTCTCGCGCCACCACGTCAACATCACCATGTGCAAGGCCAAGGCCAACGGCAACTACATGAACTCCATCCTGGCCCACAAGGAGGCCGAGACGGACGGTTACGACGAGGCCCTGCTGCTGGATGTGGACGGCTTCGTGGCGGAAGGTTCGGGGGAAAACGTGTTCATCGTCCGCAATGGCAGACTCTACACCCCGGACCTCACCAGCGCCCTGGAGGGCATCACCCGGGACACCATCGTGCAGTTGGCGGCGGAGATCGGCGTGCCCGTCGTCGAGAAACGCATCACCCGGGATGAGGTGTACAGCGCCGACGAGGCCTTCTTCACCGGCACGGCGGCCGAGGTGACCCCCATCCGGGAACTGGACAACCGCACCATCGGCGCAGGCAAACGGGGGCCCGTCACCGAGCGGCTCCAGGCCATGTATTTTGACTGCGTGCAGGGTCGTGCCGAACAGCACGGCGCCTGGCTGGCCTTTATCTAGGAGCGCACCGATACCATGAGTGAAGTCCGGAACAGCCAGCGGGTCATCGAGGTGACGCAGGGGGATTTGCCCCTGCACTGCCCCATGCCCGGCCATAGCCTGTGGAATGCCCTCCCGAGGGTCTTTCTGCCCATCGAGGCGAAGGGCGAGGCCCTCTGCCCGTATTGCGGTACCCTATAT
>JBJKSP010000219.1:0-9419 GCA_046703865.1 Thiobacillaceae bacterium | reverse complement strand
TGTTAACACTAATTTCACCCATGCGTTGCCACGAAAATGCGATGGATGCGAGGCGCGAAGCGCGGCGAATGGTCGTTCCATTCGCAAGCTTTGCAACGTGGCAGACGCGCATTTGTCGTGGCAACCCCCAGGTTAAATTGTTTGAAGGGGGACGGGGCGATTTGGGCGCCCCCTTTGTCGCAAGCCGCTTGCAGTGGCTGGCACTGCGGCGCGTCTTGCTTCGCGGGGGCGCGCTGGAGGGCGGAGCAGGGTTTCCTCCCGAGGCGGGATGCGACCCCGGAAGCGATGCCGCGACCGTGCGTCGTTGTGCGCCACCATCCCTCTGCGCGGTCGCACCTTGCTGCGCAAGGCACTGCTCTGCGCTGCGAGGTCGCCATCCCAAATCGCCCTCGTCGCATGCGCGCAATTAATGTTAACAGGCCCTAAGCGGAATATCGCACCGGCTCAGTGTACATTAGCCCGCACCGTAAGGTCGGTATCCTACCGGCTTCGGATTCTCTGCCCAAGGAGCTTCCATGAACAGTTTCGTGCGCATTGTTGCCGTTGCGCTGGCGGTCGGCGCTGCGGCCGTTCCTGTGACCGACGCGATGGCGAAGGCCTCCGTCGAGTTACCCGCCGCTTCGCGCTTTTACCCCTTCGTGGGCCATTGGAAGGGACTGGGCCGGCTCAGCGAGGCCGGGCAGAAACCGGTGCCGCTTGTGCTCGACCTGTCATGCGGCAAGGCCTCGTCGGGTTGGGCGGTGCGCTGTGGGATGGTGGCCAAGAACGGCAAGATGACCATGACCGAATCCGATCTGATGGGCGTGGACTCGGTCACCGGCACGGGCCATTGGTACGCGGTGACCAACCAGGGCGACACCCATGACCACATCACGGAATGGCCCGATGCCCACACCATGAAGGCGCACTATGCGTGGACCCAGGACGGCAAAAAGATGGTCGAGCACATCACCATTGTGTTCAAGGGGAAGAAGTCCATGGAGTTTCGCAGCGTCGTGACCGAGGACGGCAAGGAAGCCAGCGCATTCTCAGGCAGCCTGAAGCACAATTGAAGCTGCGGCCATTCGACCCGGCAACCTTCGGAGGCCGGCATGACCCCCCTGCACGAACTGCTCAGCCGTATCCGCTGGGATCCCGTTTTCGGCGCGGCGGAATTCGTCCTGGGCTACTGGGACCGGGTGGAGCGGCATGTGCGGCGCGTGCCGATGCGGGATGTGGAACTGGATCCCGCCGACCATTTCGCCTTCCGGGTGGCCGACGGGGACGGCCGGATCCATGAGGTCCCCTTTCATCACGTGGTGGAGGTGTGCAGGGACGGGTTGGAGCCTTGGTGACCCTGTGCATGGCGGATGGCAGACGTTGCTGACATCCTTCGCGCCACCCCGCTATGCTTCGCGCGTTCCGACAAAACCAAACCAGACAAAGAAGGAGGTCATCATGAAGAAGCTGATGCTGGCCATCGTGGCCCTGGCCCTCTGCAACGCCCCCGCCCTGGCCGAGGTGCAGGGCAAGGAGGTGGATTACAGCGATGGCAAGATCACGATGAAAGGCTATGTGGCCTATGACGATGCGTTTCACGGCAAGCGACCGGGCGTGCTGGTGGTGCACGAATGGTGGGGAAACAACGCCTACGCCCGCAAGCGCGCCCGCATGCTGGCCGAAATGGGTTACACGGCCCTGGCAGTGGACATGTACGGCGACGGCAAGACGGCCGACCATCCCAAGGACGCCGGCGCCTTCGCAGCCGCGGTGAGCAAGAACCTGGACGTGGAGCGCGCCCGTTTCGAGGCGGCCCTGAAGACGCTGCAGTCCCAGCCCACCGTGGAGCCCGACGAGATCGCCGCCATCGGCTATTGCTTCGGCGGCGGCGTAGTGCTCAACATGGCCCGCCTGGGCCTGCCGCTGAAGGGCGTGGCCAGCTTCCACGGCAGCCTGACCCCCGCCACGCCTGACCGGCCGGGTCTGGACAAGATCAGGGTGGCCGTGTTCACCGGCGCCGCCGATCCCATGGCGCCTCCTGCCCTGGTCCGCTCCTTCGAACAGGAAATGGACCGGGCGGGGGTCAGCTATCGGGTGGTGAGCTATCCGGGGGCGAAACACAGCTTCACCAACCCGCAGGCGGACGAATTCGCCCGCAAGTTCGATCTGCCCCTGGGCTATGACGCCCACGCCGACCGTGACTCCTGGGCCAGGATGGCCCTGTTCCTGTCCGATCTCTTCGCCGGCGACAGGTAATCTGATCCCACCCGGCCAGGGCAAGTGCGGACGGCAGGAAAATGATCCCATCGGCTCGTGCCCCTCGCACACGCGCCGGGCTACAATGTCCGTGACACTGTCGTCGTTCACCCCACTAAGGACTAGGGCCTGTTAGCACCAATCCGTCCCCCATGACGAACCCATCCCCCATCGCCTATCTTGCCATCGCCGCCTCGGGCGTGGACCAGGTCGGACTGGTGGAGCACTTCACCGGATGCATCCTGGACGCCGGCTGCAATATCGAGGAATCACGCATGGCCCGGCTGGGCGGGCAGTTCTCCATCCTCATGCTGGTGTCCGGCCGCTGGGACGCGTTGACCAAACTGGAGGACAGGCTCTCCACCGTGGGTGAGGAACTGGGCCTGGCCGTCATCCACAAGCGCACCCAGCATCTCGATCGCAAGCTGCCCCTGCTCCCCTACAACGTCGAGGTCGTGGCCATGGACCACCCGGGCATCGTCCACAGCCTGGCGGATTTCTTTGCACGCCGCGGGGTCAACATCGAGGAAGTGGCCACGGAGACCTATCCCGCCCCCCATTCCGGCACCCCCATGTTCTCGGTCAGCATGACCGTGGGCATCCCGACCGAGGTGCACATCCCCAGCCTGCGCGGCGAATTCCTGGACTATTGCGACGATCTCAACCTGGACGCGGTGATCGAACCCTCACGCGGTTGACGCGTGACTCAGCCAGCCGGGCCTTCCTCCCGGCGCGGGCCCTGACGGGTCATGACCCAGAACACGATGACCAGCACCGCGGCTTCCAGCAGCGGAGCGGCATAGATCAGGCGGTCGCCGGTGACATCGCCGGTCACGAACCGGGCCGGGAGCTTGATATATAGGTCCACCGCCAACAGCACCAGCCCCAGGATGATGGACAACCGTCCCCGTTCCAGCCAGGCGCCCACCACGTAGACCAGATAGGGCAACAGCCCGGTCAGCAACACACCGACGCGCAGGGTATAGCTGGTGTGGTAGAAGGGGACCGTGGCCGTGACCAGGCACAAACCGGCACCGATGGCCGCCAAGGCCAGGGCCAGATGAAAAGAATCGCGTTGGGTGTTCATGCTCATAGCGGGCACTCCTGAGAGGTTTGTGAAAATTCGACACCGCTCTGCCCGGAGAGTTTTTGATAGATGGCGCGCCGTCGTGGGTGGCGACCGACCCTCGGCCAGCGCCCCGTCTCAGGGCGCCAATCCGGGCAACAGCCAGGTGGGCCTGGGTCCGGACGGGGGCAGCACGGACCCGTGCGCCAACACGCCGCCCGGCACGAAGGCGGAGTCGATGCCGAAGTCGTTGGCACCTTGGATATCGGTCTCCAACTGGTCGCCGATCATCACCACGTTGCGGGTGCCTGCACGCTGGACGGCCAAGTCGAACAGGGCACTGTGGGGCTTGCCCAGGCGGGTGAAGCCTGGGCAGTCGGGCCCCGGGTAGCGCTGGGCCAGGGCGGCCTCGATCATCACGGCGAGGCTGCCGGCAGTGATCGCCCAGCCCCGGCCGGTGGGATAGACCAGGTCCGGATTCGGCAGGATCAGGGGTACGGCTTCTCCCCCATCGAGCTTTGCGAACAGGGTGGACAGCAGCCAATCCAGCGCATCCGCCAGGTTGAAGACCGCCTGGTCGGCCAACACGACGGCCTCATAGTCCTGACCGGGTGCGACGGGTAAGCCGCCGGCCTCGGCCACATAGGCCATGCTGTCATCGGGGCCGAATACGAGAACGCGTCGCCCGGCCAGGCCGTGAGCGGCGAAATGAGGCCCCAGCAGCATACCCGAGGTCAGGATGCGTTCCGGCGGAATGTCCAGGCCGAAGCGGCGATACCGGACGGCCGCATGCTCGGGCGATCGGGCCGCGGTATTGGACACCAGGAAATACGCCTTATCGGCGCGGTTGAGCCGTTCGATGCAGGCACCGGCCCCCGGCAACGCTCCCTCAAAGCTGACTAAAACCCCATAGGCGTCCAGCAGAAGCGCCTCGTAGCGGGCCATCAGGAATTCCAGGGTGACGGTGGGCAGTGTGTCCATGATCGAAAGGCGCAGGCAGGTGAAATTGTGTCAGTCTGGGGCCGACGGACCGCGACAGCTGTGTTAGGCTCAGCGAAGAAGCTCAACAGAATCTTCTGGAGGATGTCCGTCTGAACCCCGTGTCGTTATTATCGCTTAAGCCTCTCCGCCCCAGCCACCTCTTTCTGGCGCTGGCCCTGGTTTCCTCACCCACCTTCGCCGACGATCCAGCCTTCATGAGCTGGCTCGCGGGAGTGCGCCAGGAAGCCTCGGCCAAGGGCGTCTCGCCCGAGATACTGAAAGCCGCCCTCTCCATCACGGCGCCGATCCAGGAAGTGATCGACCAGGACCGCCGCCAGCCGGAGTTCGTAAACACCTTCTGGAACTACCTGGATCGTCGCGTGACGCCTCAAAGGATAGCCCGGGGGCGTGATCTGCTGTGGGCCCATCGCAAGCTGCTGAGCCGGCTGTACCGACGCTACGGCGTGCCGCCGGTCCTGCTGGTGGCCATCTGGGGCCTGGAGACCAATTTCGGCCAGTACCGGGGCAACTTCCCCGTGCCCGCCGCACTGGCCACTTTGGCCTACGATGAACGCCGCGGCGGCTTTTTCCGTGCCGAACTGCTTGACGCGCTGGACATCCTGCAGGCCGGCGACATCACCCCCCAAGCCATGCTGGGGTCCTGGGCCGGGGCCATGGGACAGATCCAGTTCATGCCCTCCACCTTCGAGCGCTATGCCGTGGACGCGGACGGCGATGGCCGCAAGGACATCTGGCAATCCCTGCCCGACGCCTTCGCTTCCGCTGCCAATTTCCTCCACGGCCTGGGCTGGCATGACGGGGAACGCTGGGGCCGGGAGGTCCGGCTGCCGAAGCATTTCGACTGGCAGCTGGCGCGCATGGGCGAGAAGAAGACCATAAGGCAATGGGCGGCCCTGGGCGTCAGGCTGGCGGATGGCAAACCCCTGCCCAGGTCCAGGCTCAAGGGCGCCATATTGCTGCCCCAGGGCTATCGCGGGCCCGCCTTCCTGGTCTACCGGAATTTCGAGGTCCTGTTGGGTTGGAACCGCTCGGTCAATTACGCCCTGGCCGTGGGCCATCTGTCCGACCGGCTGGCTTGGCAGCCTCCGTTGCGCCACGGCCGCGACGCGGACAACCGGCGCCTCACCCGTGACCAGGCGGTCGAACTGCAGCAGATCCTGAGCCAACTGGGTTATGCCCCGGGCGAGGCCGACGGCATCCTGGGTGCCAGCACCCGCGCCGCCATCAGGGATTACCAGCGGGCGAAAGGGCTACCCACCGACGGCTACCCTTCCGTAACCCTGTTCGAGCAACTCAAGACGGCGGCGGCCAAGCTGGAATCGAATCCTTCGTCGAACCGGTCCGCCACCGGCGAGGGAGATCCGGACACGGCTCAGAAGACACGGTCCGAGAAGCTTCCTGCCGTGAGCAACGGCAGGCCTCAGGTCCTCACCTCGGCTGCCTCCCCTTTGATCCGATGAAGGTGCCGCATTCTGCGGTGACCTGGCGACCCGAAAGACATGGGCATGAGCGATGAATTGAAGTGCTGGAAATGCGGGGCCAAGCTGACCGATCTGCCCTTGCCACTGGCACGGCGCGCCGAATGCCCCGCATGCCACGCAGAGCTCCACGTGTGCCGCATGTGCCGCCACTACGATACGTCCAAGGCGAAACAGTGCCGTGAACCCATGGCCGAGGAAGTGAAAGACAAGGTACGCGCCAATTTCTGCGAGTGGTTCCAGCCCGGGAGCCGTGCCTATACCCCCGAAACCGCTGCCCCGGTTGGAGCCCGATCCGCCCTGGATAGGCTGTTCGGCGCCTCAGATACGCAGGACAGCCCCAAGACATCCGACGACGCACGCAAGGCCCTGGACGATCTGTTCGGAGGATCGGAGTGACGGACCGCGCTGGCGGGATTTGAAGTCGTCGAGATCGGAGGAATAACACCATGCCTTACACCACCAAGACGGCAGTCAGACTGCGATTCCTCGCAAACGCGCTGATGCTGGCCGGTTGCCTGATGGCCATGCCGGCATTCGGAGCCACCAAGGCCGGCGATTACTACGAGGATGCCCTGCGCCGATATGAGCAGCACGATATCAAGGGCGCCATCATCCAGCTGAAAAATGCCCTCCAGCAGGACCCCAAGATGCTTTCCGCCCAGGTGCTGCTGGCCGATGCCTACCTCCGCACCGGTTCGTTCTCCGCGGCCGAGGCCGCCCTGGACATTGCGGCAGGACTGGGGGCCGACCCCTCCGTCACCGCCCCCAGGTACGCCCGGGCCTATTTGGGTCAGTTCAAGTTCAAGACCCTGCTGGACCGCGTCCGACCCAAGGGCCTCCCCCCTCCGGTGGCGTCCGAAGTCCTGCTGTTCCGGGGCATGGCCTACATGGAGCTGGGACACCTCAAGCAGGCGGATCAGGCCTTGCGGGAAGCGGAACGGCTGAATCCTGATTCGGCGCGGATCAAGATCGCCCAAGGCAAGCTTTTGTTGCGCCAGGGTGATCTGAGGGCGGCCAGGGCGGTTGCGGACCGGGCCGTCTCCCTGTCCCCCATAGATCCGGACGCTTGGAATCTCAAGGCCTCCGTGGCCCACCTGTCCGGCGACGTCAACTCGGCGCTGGCCGCCTACGCCAAGGCCCTCAGCCTCGACCCCTCTCATATGGAATCGCGCATCGGCAGGGCCAGCCTGCTGCTGGACCTCAAGCGGCAGCAGGAGGCCCAGGCCGACATCAAGTCCCTGGAACAATACCGCACCGCGGACCCGAGGGCGGCCTACCTGGTCGCCCTGGATGCCGCCCGACGGGGCGACAAGGAGGAAACCCGCAAGGCCCTGACCGACGCCACGAACATTCTGGACCAGTTGCCGCCAGAGATGATCCAGGGCAACAGCCAATTGCTGATGCTGGGCGGTCTGGCCAACTACGGCCTGGACAAGCCGCAGCAGGCCAGGAGCTATCTCGATGCCTACATGCGCCTGCACCCCGACCAACCCGGCGTACGCAAGCTGCTGGCCACGATCGCCTTGAACGAAAAGGACTACGGCAGGGTCATCGAACTGCTCTATCCCATGGCCGGCGGCGCGTCCCCCGACCCCCAACTCCTGTCTCTCCTGGCCTCCGCCTACATGGGGAAGCAACGCTATCAGCTGGCCACCGATCTGTTTGAAAAGGCCGCCAGTCTGTCCAACCACTCGCAGGACATCGCCATCGACCTGGGCGTAAGCCATCTCGCCGGCGGGCAAATTGCCCAGGGTATCGCGGAGCTGGAACGGGTGTTCGCCGAAGACCCCGGCCAGAGCCGGGCCGGGATGGTCCTTGCCGTCACCTATTTGCGCCAAGGTCAAGCGGCGCGGGCGGTCGATGTGATCCGCAAGATCCTGAGCCGGGACCCCGGCAACCTGACGGCCCTCAATCTGCTGGGCACGACGCTGGCGGCCAGGGGCGACGCCAAGGGGGCCCGAGCCGAATTTACCAAGGCGGCCCGGCTGGATCGCAACTTCCTCCCGGCCCAGCTCAACATCGCCCGCCTGGATGCGACCGAAGGCAGGCCCGAAGCCGCCCGGAGCCGGCTGCAGGCCATCCTGAAGGCCAGCCCCAACAATCCGGATGCCATGCTCGAACTGGCCCGGCTCGCAGTGGCGCAGGGCAAGGCCGACGAGGCCATGCGCCTGCTGGAGAAGGTTCGGGCCTCGTCTGTGAAGCCCATGCGGCCCCTGCTGTACCTGGCCGAGCTCTATCTCCGTAAGGGTGACACCGACAAGGCCGTCGGCGTGGCCCAGGATCTGGACAACGCCTATCCCGACAAGCTGCCGGTTCTGGAAATCCTCGGGCGCGCCTACCAAGCGGCCGGCAGTCGGGACAAGGCCTGGTCCACTTTCCACCACATGATCCGGTCCGCCGGTTCCGACAGTGCCGACCTGACCCGGGTCGCCCAACTGCTGATCGGGGTTGGCGCCTACCAGGATGCCGGTTTCGCCCTGGACCAGGCCCTGTCCAACAACCCGGGCTATCTCCCCGCCCGGCTGCAGAAGGCCGTGCTCGACTTCAAGGCCGGACGTCTGGCTGAGGCGGAGGCCAAGGCCGTGGATCTGATTAAATCCAACCCCAAGCTGGTCGCTGCCTATCGTCTCCTGGGGGCGGTGCGGCTCGCCCGGAAGAACTATGCCGGCGCCATCACGGCATACCGGGACGCCCTGGCCAGGCAGGCAAGCAACGCGAACAACCTGGCCCTCTACCGCGCCTATTTCGCCGCGGACGACACCCGTTCGGCCCTGGCCCTGATGGAGGACTGGCTCCGAAGGCACCCCGACGACATGGCGAGCAGGGCCGCCCTGGCGGAAGGCTATCTGCGCACCGGCCAGTTGCAGAAGGCGCGTGACGGTTACGAACAGGTATTGAAGAAATACCCCAAGGACGTCAACTCGCTGAACAACCTGGCCAATATCCTGCTCAAGATGGGCGACCCCCACGCCCTGGAATATGCCCAGAGGGCGTACACCCTGGCGCCGAAGGACGCACTGGTGAGCGACACCCTGGGCTGGATCCTGGTTCAGCAGGGACAGCCCGACAGCGCCCTGCCCTACCTGCGCGACGCCAGCCTGCGCGTCGCCGAGAATCCCGAGATCCATTATCACCTGGCCGCTGCCCTGCACCGCCTGGGGCGCAACGCCGAGGCCAAGCGCGAACTGCGCAAGGCCATGTCGAAGGGTGGAGAGTTTGAGGGGGCCGCCGAGGCACGCAAGCTGATGGACCAGCTCTGACCACCTGTTCGTCAAGCTTGTCGGCTTTTTTTACACTTTTCCTTGACGATTTTTTTGCAAAATAACTAAGTCTTTGTTCAGCATGGATTTAATCGTCATGGCACATGGCTTGCATACTGATCAGGCAATCACAGCGCAAATCTGTTGGAGACCAAAATGATCCGCAAGGTTTCACTCCTGGCTGCAATCCTGGTGGGTGTCTGCGGGCTCGGCATTTCGACGGCACAGGCGGCCAATAGTTGGACATTTACTTCCAGCTGTACCAGTCAGACGTGGAGTAACACGTGTACGGCCACTGATGGCAGTACATCACTGACTGCCGAAGGCTACGCGAACACCGGTTCGAACACCGCAACGGGTGGTGCCGCCTTGCAG
>JBJKSP010000218.1:0-3570 GCA_046703865.1 Thiobacillaceae bacterium | reverse complement strand
CCGTTAGGCCTGACCCCTGCCGCCGCCAACATGGCGGCTGTGGCGGTGTTGACCGACTGGCGCACCGGGTCAAGATCGAGGCGGGCATAAATCGCTGAGGACTGCGGGCTCTTGTGATTGAGGCTCTTGCCGATGATCACCAGGCTGGCGCCGGTCTTGGCCTGCCAGCTGCCGAGCGTGCGGCGCAAGTCATGGATGCGCAAATCCTGGATGCCGGCGCGTTCCAGTACCCTTGCCCAGCCTTT
This sequence comes from Thiobacillaceae bacterium, assembly GCA_046703865.1. Classification (GTDB taxonomy): domain Bacteria; phylum Pseudomonadota; class Gammaproteobacteria; order Burkholderiales; family Thiobacillaceae; genus JBJKSP01. The sequence goes on along the minus strand of JBJKSP010000218.1, from coordinate 3,325 downwards.
CTTGGGCTCCTGGAGATGGCCACTGCGGCCCGTGCCGGGGAAGACGTATGCCGCTTTCGGTTCGGCGGCTTCCCGACGTGTCTGGAGCACGGCGAGCGCTTCCGCACAGAGCGGAACGTTCTGGGGGTCGCCGTTCTTGGTCTTGGGGATGCGCCAGATGCCCTCCTCGAGATGCACGTCCGCCCAGCGCATGCCCAGGACATTGCTGCGACGCGCACCGGTGAGCAGGCAGGTCAGGAAGTAGTCGCGCAATGTCGTGTTGGCCTCTTCCGCCAAGGCTGCGAAGAATGCGGGCAGTTCGTGTGCCTGCAGGAAGCGGTCGCGCTTGACGGCCTTGCGTGTCTTGATGCCTCGCACGGGGTTGTCCTGCAGATACCCCCACTCGATGGCCTTGGCAAACAGCCCGGAGGCGAGAGCGCGCACGTTGTTCACCGTGGCCCCGGCCTTGCCGGCCCGGTCCATGTCGGAGAGGATGCGGCCGATCATCTCCCGGCTGATGCTACCGAGCTTGCGCGCCCCCAGAGGGCGTTGCAGGTAGTCGCGAAAGCGTTGCCGGTCATCCCGCCAGGCGCGTTTATGGCGGCCATGTCGTTCCTCGTATTCCTGGAAGAATTCGGACAGGGTGGGCTCCGCCTTGTGTGCCCGCTTCACGGCGGCCGGATTGGCGCCCTCCTCGATTTCGGCATTGACCCGCGTCGCGAGGCGTCGGGCCTGTTCCACGGTCATCTCGGGAAAACGTCCCAGCGTCACCCGCTCGGGAGGCCCACCCTTGACCCGGCGAAATAAAGAAAAGGTCTTCACGCCATTCGGGGTTACACGCAACTGCAGGCCGGCGGTCTTGCTGTCGTGGTAGGTGGCACGCTGACCGGCAGCAGGCTCGGGGAGTTTGGCCAAGGCGTCCTTGGTGAAGTTGACGCGGTGGGTCATTGCATCCTCCTTCATCTGGGGTTACGCCGGGGTTACATTACAGGTGAAATTTCAGGCCTTTTGATGTAACCACGTGAAACAGATTATGGCCGGAATGCCGCGTCCTGTATAGGTTTATTAACTTTCGTGTATCCGCAGGAAAGAGTAGGGCCTAAAATCCATAACCCGTAGGTCGGCGGTTCGATTCCGCCCTTCACCACCATCTCCCCCCGAATGCAGTCAGCGACGCCAAATGGCGTGCGCGCCGCATTGCCGTTCGCCTGAAAGGCATTGATGGTGCGGGAGAGTATCCACACTATGGTCCATGCGTCCCGTATTCACTTGCACCCGTTACTTCGGTTTCTGAACATGCCCCCAGCCATGCCCCCATGCACGCTTGCCTGGACATAGGGCTAGCGACCACGCTGAGGCGCGCAAGAGTCTAGCAAGCGGGCTCAACCCGTGGACCAACTCGAAAGCCCCCTCGACCGGAAATCATCCGACCTTGCAGGGAGGAGTGGAGTGTGATCGGGGTCGCGTGGTTCCAATCTCGCAAGGTCCACCGGCCCAGGCCCCCAGGGGGGCAGCCCCAAGGCCGCAGAGCCCCATGGATACGAGGACCCTAGAATCTACACGGCAGCCGGCAGCTCCCCGTACCCCATCAGTGCAGCGCTTGCTTTATGACGCTTCCAGCGGACGGCACTGCCGGGAAGGCGCGTTGCGTGTTTTTGCGCGGATACCCCAGGAATTCGCTTGACAGCAACCCCTTTGATGTTACAAGTTGGTTGGATGGATAACCATCCAATTGTGTAACTTATGGAGGTTAGACCATGAAGACCTTTCATGCAATCCCCGTAGTTTGTTCGGCCATGCGTTGGTCTCGTTCAACGCTCTACCAGAAAATCGGCCAGGGATTGTTCATTCCGCCCGTCAAAGCAGGTCCGAAGTGTTCCGCCTGGCCTGACGATGAAGTGACGGCCGTTCAAGACGCCTATATCGCCGGCAAGAATGCCGACGAAATCCGCCGACTGGTCCAGGGGCTAGTTGCTGCCCGGACCGCCACTGTGTGAGGGGATGCTATGAATGGCATCAAGGCAACCCCACTGCCCAGAGATACCAGCGCGTTTTGGTTTGATTCCCTGGGTGCGTGCCGTTGTGTGTGCACTCGGGATCAGCAGGTTGATACGGTGTGGCGGTTTCTTTCGCGTACGGGTCTCTGGACGCGACAGGCCGCATGGGAAATTAACTCGCCGTTCTTCGTTGATGAACCTGAGCCTACCTCTACTTGGTTTATCAGCGAAATGTCCAAGCGCGCCAGGGACCATGGCGCCGCTGTTGTGGTCGCCTACTTACATCAGCCTCGCAGGGAGGCACCTGAACCCTATCTGCTACTTCCGTTGCCACGGGTGCCCCAGCCCGCGCACTTTGGAATTCACCCTGCTAGCTACTGCCTGCGTTTTCCGCGCGGCCACCTCGTTCCCAGCGAGGCGGAAGAGGAATGCTACCGGCTGTGGTCAACCTCAACTGGCCCTTATGCCCCATGGGTTAAGGAAAAACCATGAGCAACAAGGGTTTCACGACCGACCCAGGCCCGCTGCGCCGGAATGTTCCCGAAGCACTTCGCCTCCTCCGAGGCTGGGTACTGTGGAAGAAGCTACCGCCGAAGCCTGACAGGCCCGACAAATTCGGCAAGCAGCCCTATTACGCGAATGGCAGCCCTAGGAAGGGTCCCCAGGGTTCGGAGATGGATAGGGGCCAGCTCGTGGACTTCGACACCGCCATGGCCGCCTACGAGGCTTTCGGGGGCAAATTTGACGGCGTCGGTCTCGCGATGCTGCCGGAGGGGGAAATCGTGGCGCTCGATCTCGACAATGTGGAGGGCAGTCCCATTCTGGAAGTTGACGCCATGCTCCTGACAGGGAACACCTATACCGAACGCAGTCCATCCGGCAAAGGGCTGCGGGCTTTCTTTACGGGGCAGTACCCGGACTTCAAGAAGCACGATGAAGGTGTTGAGGTGTTCTGCGAAAAGGGCTTCGTGACGGTTACCGGAGACGTGGGTGGCCCTCTCGCCCATGCGGGAGCGGTGGCGCCCCTCGACAAAGGAACGTGCGGTGTGCTGGATAGCTACCGATCGCAAGGCTCCGACCGAGGGGCGGACACCTGTTCGCATGCAGGCGTCCTGTCGACGGATGCCCAGCTCTTCGACCCTGGGCCACCCCCAATCACAAAGGACACCCTTCGAGACCTCCGCAGTGCACTGGCAGTCATACCCAGCGACGATAGGGGCCTGTGGCAGAGACTCGGGCACGCCCTCAAGACGGTCGGCTCGGACGGTCATGAACTCTGGCTGGAGTGGTCCCGCAAGTCCAAGAAGTTCGATCCCGTGGACGCCCAGCGGGTCTGGGATAGCCTGCAT
>JBJKSP010000217.1:0-5270 GCA_046703865.1 Thiobacillaceae bacterium | reverse complement strand
CCAGATCCCCGTTTCCACGGCATCCTGGGTATTGGTCGGGAACGCCGCCACCTTTCCTGAGACCCGATCCACCCCTGCGGTTCCCAACCGCAGGGACTGACGCATGAGCCCGGCCCCGGGCAGAATCAGACCGCCGAGGAAATCCCCGGCCCGGGTCAGGGCATCCACAGTGACTGCCGTCCCAGCGCCCACCACGACGCAGGGAGACCAGCCCAGACACTGACAAGCCACGAGCATGGCATAACGGTCCGGGCCCAAGCGTTCGGGAAGGCTGTACCGATTATGCAGGCCATGGCCGTGGGCGGAGGACTGAAGCCAAAAGACCGGCCTGCCCCCCGTTTCCAGCAAACGACGAAGCCTGGCGCTCACGTCGTCGCCAGCCACGCAGCTCACCGCGACGCGATCTGGGCGCAGCGCCTGGAGCCGGTCGGCCAAACCCTCGATCTCGCCCGTAGACAGATGGCCTTTCTCCCACCATCGCGCGTCACGCCAGACACCCCACTTGATCCGGGTGTTGCCCACATCCAGCAACAGGATCAAGCCATCCCCGCACGCAAACTGACCTCTCCCGAGAGGATGCGACGGATTCCCTGGTCGGTTTCGATCAGGAGGGCGCCATCGTGGTCGACGCCGCGCGCCATCCCCTGGCAGATCCGACCCGCCAGCCCAAGGATGGCCACGGGTTGATCGCGGTGGGCATGCCGCGCCTCCCACTCGCCCTTGAAAGGCGCGAAGCCTTCGCAGTCGAATTGGGTCAAGGCAGCGTCAAGCCGCTGCAGGAGTGCGACCAAGACCTCGTTGCGATCCGGGACATGTCCCAGGCCATCGGCCAACGTGGCCACCGGCTGGGAAACACCGCTGCGCAGGGCCTCGGACAGATCTACGTTCAGCCCGATACCGATGACCGCACTGGCCGGTTCCAGCATGTCCCCCTGCAGCTCGATCAGGATCCCCCCCAGCTTGCCTGCCGGCAGCAGGATGTCGTTGGGCCATTTCAGGCGCGCATCGCCTACCCCCAGCCCGTCCAAGGCCAGGGCCAGGGCGACTCCCGTCACCAGGCTCAGGCCGGATAGCTGGCCTGCCGGCCGCTCGAAACGCCAGAGCACGGAAAAGAGCAGGCTCCCCCCCAGCGTCCCCTGCCAATCACGCCCACGTCTGCCGCGCCCGGCATGCTGCCATTCCGTCACCAGCACGCTCTTGTGGTCCGCGCCCTCGGCCGCCTGCTGCAATAATCGGCTGTTGGTCGAATCGCAGCAGGGTAGCAGTTGTACCCGGTAACCCAATGTCCCAAGCGCGTCGGACAGCCGATCCCATTCCAGCCATGAGACCCTGCGGCCCAGACGATAACCGCGGCCACGGATGGCCTGGACCGGCACGTCGAGTTCGACGGCCTGGCGGATCAGGCTGTGGATGGTCGTCCGCGACCAGCCGAATTCCCGGGCCAGCTCCTGGCCCGATGTGAAGCCTTCATGGGTCAGCCGCCTGAGCACCGACAGAAGTTCGGTGCTGATGACGGAAGTATCCTCGATAGGGATATCTAGCGCTGCCAGCATTCTGCCACGGTGGCTCCTTCCCCCGTCACCCCCCTGCGACTGTTCTGGTCCAGCAACAGGCTACCGCATGAATCGTCATTGACGGGAACGGCCTCCAGGGTGAACGTCTCGGGACCGGTGGGGGGGAATTTGGCTCTGGCAGGGTCCGTAGCTACGATCATCGAGTTAGACAACTTGATCCTGTAGCGCGGATCGCCATCGCGGGGGGCTTGCTGGAGTTCTGGCGGAAGCTCGGTCAATGGCTGGCCTTTGTAATCCTGGTCATAGCGGCCTGTCCGTGCCTGGTTCAAACGCATCCAGTCCGCCGCATCCCTGAGGGCAATGGTGCCCTCCCGGTGTATCCTGCGGGTCCGGTAGTCTTGGTAGGATGCAAATGCGACGATCGCCAGGATGATTATGATGGCAATCGCCGTGACCAATTCAATGGTAGTAAAACCCCTGGAACAACGGCCACCCCACCGGCTAGAAACCCTGGTCATCATTCGATCAATCCAAATAATTGATTCAGTGGAAATAACGCCAACAAACCACCTTATTTTCAGCATCGATTCGCCGTCGTCGACGGATCGCCTGTCTACTGCCGCTCATGGCCTCGCTTCGGAATCCGGACGGCTTCCCTTTCCAATTGGATATCCTGTCTGCACCATTCCGGAAAAACGAGTGATCCTGAGAAATCCGGGCTTGGTCGGTCTGGGATTGGTGGTCGCCATCCCCGCGTTGTCCGGGTTGTCCTATCTGGGCCAACACAACGACAGATCCCCGGTGCCTGAATAACCCTTTGTGCCGTCCTGAGCCAAGGTTAGCGTCCCACACCGACTATCCGTCCACCCAGAGGGCGTGGCCTGCAACGTATAGCTATCCTGGGTCGGTCCCGCAGAAAACGATATATCGTAATCTTTTCTTGTCTGTGTCCCAGGCTTGGGGGCCTGACTGAATGGCAGCGCGGCAGTGTTGATGGTATTGCCCGAGGCATCCTGGTCATAACGCCCCGAATCGCTATGAACGCGTTCCATCCACTCCGACAATTCCAGCAGTGCCCCACGGGCCTCGCTACGCTTCGCCTTCTCAATGTGGTCGCGATAGGAAAAAATAGCGATGGCCACCAGGATCGCCGAGATTGCGATGACCACCATTAATTCGATCAGCGTAAAACCCGCCTGCTTATCGGTCATTTGCCTTCCCCACCATGCGCCAGATTTGTATCTGGCAAATATTGTCTTCAAAACAAATCATACACTGGGATGCAAGAAAACGGTCCTCTCGTGGGAGAGGCCGCCAACCGTAGCGTAGCTGTGCTCGGGATATGATCCATCAATCCAACAATGGGTTTGACCCGAGCTCAGAGTCATCACCCGTCTTCGAACCGCGGGGGAGGAAACTGTGCCCGCATGGGCAGCAGAATGAGCTTGGGGAGGCTCCACACGTCCTCGCGCCGACGCCAGTCCAAGCCGACCTGCATCCCTGCATGACCGCTCAGGGGTTCGGCCTGATAAGTGCGGAACAACCGGTCCCACCAAGGAAAGATGATGCCGTAATTGCGCAGGCTCTCCTCGACTCGGGCGGAATGGTGTACCCGATGCATGTCCGGGGTGACTACCAGCCAGTGCAAGACTTTCTCGAACCTGGCAGGTAAGCAGGCGTTGGCATGGCCGTAAAGGTTTTGCAGGCCAAGCCAGGTTTCATACAGGGCGACGGCTAGGGGTGGGAGACCCAGGCCAGCGATGACCGCCAATTGGACGCCAGAGGTAAAAAGCCCTTCCAGGGGATGGAATCGAAACCCGGTGGTGCAGTCGAAGTCCACGTCGCTGTGGTGCACGGCGTGCACGCGCCAGAGCAGGGCGGATTTGTGCATCAGAACGTGGGCAAGATAGCCCGCTAGGTCCAGCGCCGTCAGGCCCAGGCCGAGTTGTACCCAGATGGGCCATCCCAGGCCCGGCAGAACCCCCCAGTCGCGCTCCGCCGCTAGGACACTACAGCCGACGGCGGTGGCGGGCAGGACCCAGCGCAGGAACAAACCGTTGAGGACGTACCAGAGGAAGTTGTTCAACCAGCGTATCGGGGTGGAGACGCTGGCTAAACGCAGGGGACGGACGCTCTCCCAAATGGCCACCACCACGAAACCCGCCAGCAGAATGTAAAAACCCAGACTGGTTCCGGTCAGACTCGTCGAAAGATCCATCCCCCTGTACAGGCCGGGTTATTTTTTCTTGTTCTTGTTGCGGGCCCAGAGCACTACGCCGCCCACGCCGCCGACGGCCAGCAGGCGCATCAGGTCGGTTTTCGTAGGCTCTTTGGGCTGTTGGGGTGGCACGACCGCGCCTGCCAGAGCCGACAGGCTGGCCAGAGTCAGGAGGAGCGCGAGGGTAAACTGCTTCATGGGTTTCTCCTTGAAAGGGGTTCCCGAACCAATAGACGGGGAAGACTAAAGACACATCCGACCCCGACAGCAAATACCTGCCTGATTATCGCCTGATACACCGTATGTCTGATCGTCATAAGCTCCACGCCCATGGCCATCCCTCACTCCGTCACTTGGCCCAGCATTCCTGGGCGGTGAGGCTTCCGCCGGTGACGCCCTGGGTGCCGTTCCGCTGCAAGGTGTAGGTCCCGCAGGCGTCGCCGGTCATGCTGCCGGCAGGGGCCGCCTGCAGGGTATAGTCCTGTGCCGTCGGGCTGCCAGTGGCGAAACCGATGTTGTATTTGGCCGCGCCGCCGTCCCGGGGGGTTTGGGTGATGGGCGGCGCGGAGATGGCATTGCCGGCGGAATCCTGGTCGTAGCGGTTTGCGGTGGCGTAGTTGCGCTCCATGAACTGGGCATCCTCAAGGAGCGCCTCCCGCGCCTCGGCCCGGCCGGTCCGGATGGAGTATTGCCGATAGCCGCCCACGGCAATCGCGGCCAGGACAGCCAGCACCGCCAGCGTGACCAACAGCTCGACGAGGGTCACGCCGGCCTGACCCCTAGGGCGTGGGTGGGGCATCCGGCCCGAGTCCCCCATTCAGCCTCTTTTCTTCACCATGCACCTCCTTACTGGACGATCTCGTGCCAGCTGACCCGGCCGGTCTTGTAGCTCGTCGCCTTTTCCCGCGTCACGCTTATGTTACCTGACGTCCCGCTGCCGAGCTTGTATTCCTGGTCACCGGCCGTGACCACGGTGGGCGTCTGGAGGATGCCAGCCCCAGATAGCACCCCGGATACGGGCTCGGAATTATTGGAATTATCACTGCTCACCGAGGCATAGTCACCGCTGTTGAACTGCCCATCGTTATTGATATCGAACACGGAATACGTCAGGGCGCCGCCCGTCTGGGCCGAGAGCTCCATGATCCAACTGTTGCCGCCGTAAGCGCATGGCGTGGAGTCAGGGGCGAGGGTCGTGAAGATGACCCGGTCGTAGCGCAAAAGCGGCGCGCTCACCACTCGTTCCCCCGGGTAGTTGGTCGTGTCATTCAGGTCCATATACCAGCCACGCTCCGTGTCGCTCTCGGTGGTGTAGGCGACGGTATTGCTGGATGCCGTTCGCACGGGGGCGCCCGTACTGGCGGTCGTGTCGGAGAAGGTCTGCTGGACCAGGGGATAGCTCGTTCCACGCGTCACGACCGAGACGGCCGTGCCGTTATCCCAGATACCGTACATGCTCTGGATCTGGGCGCCGCTCGTGGAGTAGTCGCCGACGGCGATATAACGGCCGGTCCCGAAGTACACCATGGGTCCGTAGC
>JBJKSP010000216.1:0-3596 GCA_046703865.1 Thiobacillaceae bacterium | reverse complement strand
ACGAGGCCGTGGCCCAGGCCGCCGAAGTGCAGATGGTGTCGGAGCGGCTCAGGAGTTCCGTGCTTTCGGCACTTTCCCACGACCTGCGCACCCCCTTGACCGCCCTGGTGGGCCTGGCGGACACCCTGGCCCTGGACAGGGCCGGGCTTTCGGAGGCCCATCGGGAAACCGCCCGGGCATTGCGCGGGCAGGCCATGGCGCTGTCCGGCATGGTGTCCAACCTGCTGGACCTGGCCCGGCTGTCCGCAGGTGGCCTGGCCCTGCGCAAGGACTGGCAATCCATGGAGGAGGTGGTGGGGGCCGCGATCCAGCTCCTGGGGCCTGCCCTCTCGGCGCACAAGCTCACGGTGGACCTGGCCCCGGACCTGCCCCTCCTGGAGTTCGACGCCATCCTGCTGGAACGGGTCATGGGCAACCTGCTGGACAACGCCGCCAAGAACGCCCCGCCCGGCACGACCATCACCGTGAGTGCCCGGGTCACCGGGGATCGGGCCGAGGTGTCGGTGTGCGACCAGGGCCCCGGCTTCCCCGCCGGGCACGCCCTCACCGAGCCCTTCGTGCGGGGCGTCACGGAATCCGCCAAGGCCGGCGCGGGGCTGGGCCTGGCCATCTGCAAGGCCATCGTGGAGGCCCACGGCGGCGTTCTGGCCCTGGCCAACCCACCGGACGGGGGGGCCTGTGCCCGGTTCACCCTGCCCCTGGCCACGCCCCCCGCCATCGAGGAGGAAGCCACCCCATGAACGGGGCGACCACCGTGCTGGTGGTGGAGGACGAGCGCCAGATCCGGAGCTTCGTCCGCCTGGCCCTGGAAGGCGACGGCTGCCTGGTGCGGGAGGCCGACGGCGTCGGCAGCGGCCTGGAGTCGGCGGGGGCGGTCCGACCCGACCTGGTGATCCTGGACCTGGGGCTGCCGGACGGGGACGGCCTGGACTTCATCCGCGCCTTCCGCACCTGGTCCGACGCGCCCCTGATCGTGCTCTCGGCCCGCAGCCTGGAATCCGACAAGGTGGCGGCCCTGGACGCGGGCGCCGACGACTATCTGGCCAAACCCTTCGGCGTCGGCGAGCTGCTGGCCCGGGTGCGCGCCCTCCTGCGCCGCCTGGACCGCCGGGGCGAAGAGGCCGAGCCCGTGGTGCGCTTCGGCGACGTGGAGGTGGACATGGCCCGCCGCAGCGTCACCCGGGCGGAGGAACCGGTCCACCTCACCCCGCGGGAGTACCAGCTCCTGACCGCCCTCGTCACCCGCCCCGGCCGCGTCCTGACCCAGCGCCAGTTGCTGAAGGAGGTCTGGGGGCCGGGACACGGCGAGCGCGGCCATTACCTCAGGATCTACGTGGGCCGGCTGCGCCACAAGCTGGAGGCCGACCCCGCCCAGCCCCGCCACCTGCTCACGGAGTTGGGCGTGGGCTACCGTTTCGAGGCCTGAACAGCGAAGTCGCCACAGACACAGGCCCGGGCGTCCAATTCGGCCTGCCGCCCAACCGGGTGATGGAACTGGGGGCAGGAGAGGTTGTAAGGTCCACACGCCCGAGACCTCCTTGCCGGCGGGATTTGTGGGCTTTGCGACAAGGCCCCGGCGCCCAACCCTGGACGCGAACGATTTGGTCTTTCGAATCAAAGTCCCGTACCGGTGCCGGGGGAATCCTTCCTGGCGCGGAGCTTGCTCATGACAGGGTCAGCCGGCGTGTAACCACGCCTTCGATTTCCAAGACTGACAGGAGCGACCATGGCCCGCATCGGCATCTTTTTCGGCAGCAACACCGGCAATACCCGCAAGATCGCCAAGATGATCAAGAGGCGCTTTCCCGAGGACGGCCTCATGGCCGACCCCCTCAACGTCAACAAGGCCACCCCCGAGCTGATCGCCGGCTACGACTGCCTGATCCTGGGCACACCCACCCTGGGGGAGGGCGACCTGCCCGGCCTGGATGTGGACTGCCAGAACGAGAGCTGGGCCGAATTCCTGCCCCGCCTGGCGGGCGCAGACTTCAACGGCAAGACCGTGGCCCTCTACGGCCTGGGGGACCAGGAAAAGTACGGCGACAACTTCGCCGACGCCCTGGGGCTGCTCTACGACTTCGTCACGGAGAGGGGCGCCAGGGTGGTGGGCGCCTGGCCCACGGACGGCTACGACTTCATGGCCTCCAGGGCCGAGCGGGACGGCATGTTCGTGGGACTGGTGCAGGACTTGGACAACCAGAAGATGCTGCTGGAAGACCGCCTGGAGTCCTGGCTGAGACTCATCGCCCCCCATTTCGGGCTCATCATTTAGCGGCCCGGCGACACAGAAAATTCACCTTCGCCGGCCACGGCGCGCCAGGCCAGCAAACACAGGACTTCACGCCCAACCTGATATCTGCCTTTGGTCCACAGACCCATTTTGCGTGTGAAGCATGGTGGAGATGCTTTCTATACTAATCTTTTCAAGTGAAATGATTTGATCTGCAATAGATCCGTAACGACATGAAGACGCTCCTGCCATCCCAGCCGACACCACCCGCCACGGCCGCCGATCCGCTGCCCGAAGCCGAGTACGCCGCCGTGGCCGCAGCCGTCATGAACAGCCTGCCGGCCAACGCCGACCCGGCGGCCGTGATCCCGCCCGCGCCGCCCGAACCGCCGGCGCATTGTTTCGAGCTGCGCATCTACCGCGCCCTGCGCCAGATCATCCGCTCGGCCAATCTGTATTCGAAGCACCTGACGGCCACCGCCGACCTCACCGCCTCCCAGCTCAACTGCCTGTGGTGCGTGGTGCACCAAGGTCCCATCAGCGCCACCGCCATCGGGCGTGAAATCCGTCTAAGCCCCAGCACCCTTGTTGGCGTGCTGGACCGGCTTGAGGCCAAGGGTTTGGTCACGCGCGAACGCGACCCGAAAGACCGGCGTCTGCAGCTCATCCGCGCCACCGACCAAGGCGTAGTCCGGGCCGGCAATGCGCCGTCGCCGCTGCAGCAATCGCTGCGCGACGCGGTGAACGCCATGCCGGAACTGGAACAGGCCACCATCGCCCTGTCCCTGGAACGCATCGCCGAATTGCTGGAACAGCCCAAACCGGCGCAGCCGCCCAGCAAGGTTCCCCAGCCCCAGGACACGGCGGCCTGAGATCACCCCCCGCCCGGCTGATGGCCGGGCCCAAACCAACCATAAGCGAAAGGAAACTCCACGGCATGGCCGTTGCGACATTTCCCCATTCCAACATCCCCGCAGCAGACCAAGCCGTCCGGCCCGGGCCGGCCCTGCGGCGACCGGCCTGCAGCGATGCCGCCCGCATCCACCAGCTGGTGGCCGCCTGCAAGCCGCTGGACCTCAATTCCACCTATGCCTACCTGCTGCTGTGCCACCACCACGCCGACACCTGCGTGCTGGCCGAAGAAGGAGGGCGCATCGTCGGCTTCGTCTCCGCCTACCGACCTCCCGGACGCGAGGGCGAAATCTTCATCTGGCAAGTGGCGGTGGCCGCCGGCCAGCGGGGTCGCGGCCTGGGCCGTCGCATGCTGACGCAACTGCTGGCCCGCCCCGGGCCGCGGCAAAGGCTTCGAACATGCGCCGGGACGTCCGGTTGGACGGGGTGACCGTGGTGTCGAGTATGTCGATGC
>JBJKSP010000215.1:0-7704 GCA_046703865.1 Thiobacillaceae bacterium | reverse complement strand
GCCTTGTAGACCAGCTGGTGCCGGGCGACGGGCAGTTTGCCGCCGAATTCGGCGCTCACGATGACGGCCTCGAAGTGGTGGCCGTCGCCTTCCACCTGGACAAGCTCGCAGGGTAGTCCGGCCCGGATCCAGGCCTCGATCTGTTGGGGGGTAACCATAGGGATATTTAAGGGGAGATACTCAGGATGACTCAATGGCGAAGTTTATAGCCGCTTCTCAGCATGAGCAAAGTCAGCAGGCCCAGGGCCGCCGCACAGGGCGCCACCACCGCCAGGCCCAGCCAGGGGCTCACGTCCGACTGGCCGAAGAAGCCGTAGCGGAATCCGTCGATCATGTAGAAGACCGGATTCCAGTGGGAGACCCCCTGCCAGAACGCGGGCAGGGAATGGATGGAATAGAAAACCCCGGACAGGAAGGTGAGCGGAACGATGGCGAAGTTCTGTACGCCGGCGAGGTGGTCGAACTTGTCCGCCCAGATGCCGGCCATGATGCCGATACTGGCGAAGACCGCACTGGACGCGAGCACGAAGGCAGCGATCCAGAGGGGATGGAACAGGGGCAGCGGCGTGAACCAGAACCCCACCGCGGCCACCCCGACCCCCACCAGCAGGGCACGCAGCATGGAGGCGATTACATAGGCCAGGAAGAATTCCAGGTAGCTCAGGGGCGGCAGCAGCACGAACACGACGTTGCCCGTGATCTTGGACTGGATCAGGCTGGAGGAACTGTTGGCGAAGGCGTTCTGCAACACCGACATCATGATCAGCCCGGGCATCAGGAAGGCGGTATAGGGCACGCCCGGGTAGACCTGTACGTGCTCCGACATCACGTGGGAAAAGATGAGCAGGTAGAGCAGCGCGGTGAGGATGGGCGCGGCCACGGTCTGGAGGAGCACCTTCCAGAAGCGCAGGACCTCCTTGTAGAGGAGGGTGGCAAAGCCGATCATGCTACTGCCCCTTGCATGACCCGAATAAACACGTCTTCCAGGTCGGCCTGGGTGACGGTCAGTTCCTCCACCGCCACGCCTTCGTCGCGCAGGGTTGCCAGAACCCCTTCCAGCTCACCGTAATCCGACAGCGACAGGCAATAGCAGTTGCCCGACCGGCTGATGGCCAGCCCGGCCAGAGACGCGGGCAGGCGATCGGGGCTGAGCCTGATTTCGACCCGCCGTTCCCCGCCGCTCCTGAGGAGGTTGGCGGTGTAGTCCAGTGCGACGATGCATCCGTCCTTGAGCATGGCCACACGCTCGCACAGGGACTGCGCTTCCTCCAGATAGTGGGTGGTGAGCAGGATGGTGTGGCCCTTCTGATTCAGCCCCCGGATGAAGGCCCACAGGCTTTGGCGCAACTCCACGTCGACCCCCGCCGTGGGCTCGTCCAGGATGATGACCGGCGGTTTGTGCACCAAGGCCTGGGCCACCAGGACCCGCCGCTTCATCCCGCCGGACAGCTGGCGCATATTGGTGTCGGCCTTGTCCACGAGACCCAACCTCTCCAGCAGCTCTTCGATCCAGGCGCCGTTGTTGCGCAGGCCGAAATAGCCGGACTGGATCTGCAAGGTCTCCCGCACGGTAAAGAAGGGGTCGAATACCAACTCCTGGGGCACCACGCCGAGGCGGCGCCTGGCCTCCCGATAGTCGTGCACCACGTCGAAGCCGAGCACCTCCGCGCTGCCGCCCGTGGGCCGGACCAGGCCCGCGAGGATGCTGATGAGCGTGGTTTTGCCGGCACCGTTGGGGCCCAACAGGGCAAAGAACTCCCCGGCATCAATGGTCAGATCGATCCCGCGCAGGGCTTGGACATCCCTGAAATGCTTTTCCAGCCCGCGCACGCGTATGGCGGCGGGCATGTTCAGCCGAGGAGGAGGTCGCCTATGCCGTAGAGCGCGGCGAGGGCGCGGAGATTCTCCGGAACGTTGCGAAAACTGAGGGGCTTGGAGGATGCACCCGCCCGCCGCTGCCAGGCGAGCATCAGGCTGAGGGCGGCGGAGTCCACTCTTTGCACATCCTTGAAGTCGAACTCGCCGCTGCCCGAGGCCACCACGGCGACGCCTTCCGCCAGGATCCGGTTGGCCTGGTCCAGCGTCATGTCACCCTCGGGATAGGCAACACCCGCCTCGACCCGCACTATTCCCCCCCCTCGGCATTGCGCCGGTTACGCCGGTCCAGCGCCGCGATCAGTCCGTCGATGCCACCCCTTCGGACTTCAGAATTGAAGGAATTGCGGTAAACCGTCACCAGGCTGACGTTGTCCACCAGGACGTCGTAGACCTTCCACTCGCCGTCCTGCTTTTCCATGCGGTAGTCGATAGAGATGGGCGGCGACCCCGGCTTGATCACATCGGTGTTGACGGTGACGTCGGTGTCGTCCGGCCGCATATGCAGGGGTCTGAAATTGATCTTGTATTCCGCAACGCTGGAGATGGCACCGGCATAGGTGCGCACCAAGAGCGAACGAAACGCGTTGATGATGCTCTGTTGCTGCTCCGGCGTGGCTTGGTGCCAGTTTCGGCCCACGGCCAACCGTGCCATTTCCTTGAAATCGAAATGCGGCAGAACCTTGGTCTCCACCAGTTGGTAGATCTTGTTGCGATTCCCGCCCTTGATGTCCTTGTCCTGGGAAACGATGCGCAGGACTTCATTGGTGGTGTCCTTGGCCAGGACATCCGGCGCAATCTGCGCCCACACGGCCGGCGCCCAGGCGATCAGACCGGCCATCAGAAATGCTGCATATCTCTTGTATTGCATGGAGGCTACCTATCTCTCTTTCCGTCGGTGTACACCACTGTCCTGAAGCACACGGGGCGCGTCAAGAGCCCGAATCTATGGGGCGGGCCCTCCTTGGGCGCCCGCACCCGACTTGCCGTAAAGGAACTGGCCGATCAGGTTCTCCAAGATCACGGCCCCCTGGGTGATCTTGATCTTGTCGCCATTCGACAACATCTTTGTGTCGCCGCCGGCCTCCAGGGCGATGTATTGCTCACCCAGGAGACCCGAGGTCATGATCGCGGCGCTGGTATCCTTGGGAAACTTGTATTGGGCGCTGATATTGAGTGTCACCACGCCCTCATAGGTGACGTTGTCGAACCGGATGTCCGCGACCCGGCCCACCACCACCCCTGCACTCTTGACCGGTGCGCGCACTTTCAGGCCGCCGATATTGTCGAATTCCGCCGTAAGCTGATAGGTTTGGGAAGTGTCGAAGGACCCCATATTGCCCACCTTGAGCGCCAGGAAAAGGATCGCCGCGATTCCCGCCACTACGAAGGCGCCTACCCAAAGGTCCAGGGTCGTCCTGCTCATCGTCGTTAGACTCCTCGGAACATGAATGCCGTCAATACGAAATCGAGGGCCAGGATAGCCAGGCTCGACGTCACGACCGTACGGGTCGTGGCGCGCGAGACGCCTTCCGCGGTCGGCGGTGCATCGTAGCCTTCAAACAGGGAGATGGTGGTTACGGCCACGCCGAACACCACGCTCTTGATCACGCCGTTCAGGATATCTTCCCTGAAATCCACCGCCGCCTGCATCTGGGACCAGAAGGCGCCCGCGTCGACCCCGATCAGGACCACCCCCACCAGGTAGCCGCCGAAGATGCCCATGGCGGAAAACAGCGCCGCCAGTAAGGGCATGGAGATCACCCCACCCCAGAAGCGGGGGGCCACGACCCGGGAGATGGGATCCACGGCCATCATCTCCATGGCCGATATCTGCTCGGTGGCCTTCATGAGACCGATCTCTGCCGTCATGGCCGAACCCGCCCTGCTGGCAAAGAGCAGCGCCGAAACCACAGGCCCCAGCTCCCGCACCAGGGACAGGGCCACCAGGATGCCCAGCGCCTCTTCGGAACCGTAGGTCTGGAGCGTCTGGTAGCCCTGCAAGCCCAAGACCATGCCCACGAACAGGCCGGAAACGAGGATGATGATCAGGGACAACACCCCGGCGGCGAAGATCTCGCGGACGACCAGCGAGGGACGTCGCAGACAGAGACCGGAACGAAGCAGGGTCAGGGCGAAAAAGCGGGTGGCCAGCCCCATGCGCCAGACGCCGTCTATGGTGCGGTGACCGATGCCACGCAAACCCTGGATGGGCCTGTCAAGCATGCACCAACTCCAGTTCCTGGGCATAGGGATCTGCCGGATAGTGGAAGGGCACGGGCCCATCCTCTTCTCCGTACACGAACTGATGCACGAAGGGCAGCTCGGAGGCCTTGATGTCGGCGGCGGTGCCGTGGGCCTGGATGACCCCCTCGGAGACGAAATAGATGTAATCCACGATCTTCAGGGATTCCTGGACGTCATGAGTCACCACGATGGAAGTCAGGCCGAGGGTATCCGTCAATTTCCTGATGAGATTGCCGGTCACCCCCAGCGAGATGGGGTCCAGTCCGGCAAAGGGCTCGTCGTACATGATCAGCATGGGATCCAGGGCGATGGCGCGGGCCAGGGCCACCCGGCGGGCCATGCCCCCCGAAAGCTCTGAAGGCATGAGATCTTGTGCCCCCCTCAGCCCCACCGCGTTGAGCTTCATCAGGACCAAGTCCCGGATCAGTTCCTCAGGAAGTTTGGTGTGCTCCCGCAGCACAAAGGCCACGTTGTCGAAAACGGACATGTCCGTGAACAAGGCCCCGAACTGGAACAGCATGCCCATGCGCCGCCTGAGCCGATACAGCCCGGCCGGGTCCAACGCCCCCACCTCCTGCCCGTCCACCGTCAGCGTGCCGCGGGTAGGCTTGAGTTGTCCCCCGATGAGGCGCAGGAGGGTGGTCTTGCCTCCCCCCGAGATCCCCATGATGGCGACCACCTGTCCGCGGCGCGCGGTCAGATTGATGCCTTGCAAGACCATGCGTTCACCGTAGGTGAAGTAGAGGTCTCGGATTTCTATCAGGTAGTCGGACACGATCCTGTCAGTTGTTCTTTTTCGAACGCCATTCTAACAAACGAACCCCTTTCCGCCCCGGCTCACAACCCCATGAGATCGAGCAAGGTCCGGACTCGTTCCATAACTACCACATCGGCATCCCGGCTCATCAAAAATAGCGGGTACTCCCCTTGGCCGGCCGCCTCGATTCCGGCTTTAAGCGCCTTGAGATCGGTGCCGCCATCAAACCAGACCAGGGGTGGAGCTTCCCGTTTGAAGAATCCGGCCAGACGTTCACCCAGCACGGCTGTGATCTCCCGGGCCTTGCCAAAACCCGGCTCACCCTCCTCCAGCACGAAGCGGAATTCCGGCCGGGTCTCTTCGACCCAGACCGCAAGCTCCCGGTCTGAAGCCCTGGCCCAATACTCCGCAGGCACAAAGACACTCCGGAACTGGGTAGCGTAATAGGCCAGGCGCCAGTCCTCGGGAAGATCCTCGGGATAGAAAGAACCATTCCAGTCGGGGTGCTCCCAACCTATGGTCCCCAGATACACAGAATAGTGGGTAGTCATGAGGCTTATCGAGTTCGTGGCGGCGGGGGTCAGAATGCCGGGCACAGCCAATGCGGTGCTGAATCAACAGACCGATGATGCATTCTGACGACACAGTGATCCGTGTGGCCGTCAGATTGCTGAGATTCTTTGCACACAGTTTATCAGTACGTAGTAATATTACTCATCCGCTTAACCCGCCGAGCTTTGATCGCCATCCAGACAAGAACCTCGGCTTGTCCCAATTGTTTGATAGGAGTAGACCTCATGAAAATCAAAGCCTTGGTTGCTGCCGTTGTTGTTAGTACCCTGCCCGTGATGGCCATGGCCGACGAGCCTGCCGCCGCCCCTGCAAGCCCATTCACTCAAAGCCCGTTTGCCGGCCCGGCGACCGGCCCGTTGGCAGGCAAGCCCGACAAGCCCATCCCCCAGACTCCCGAGGCCTGGCTGCACCGCATGAGCAACTTCACCACAAACATGTCCGCCTATAAGGACCCCAGGGTGTTCGTGCCATGGTTCAATGCGGTCACAGAACCCGATTTCTACACCAGTATGGGCCATTTGATGATGGACCCCAGCGGCTGGTTACGCATGTTCAATTCCATGGAAAACCCTGGCGCGTACAAAAACTTCGCCGACTGGGCCGAGCCCAATATTTACATGAAGTGGCTGGCGGCCTCCATGGACCCCAACTTCTACACGGCCCTGCTCACCACCATGACCGACCCCGGCAAAATGATGCGTTGGGTGATGCTGCCCATGGATCCCAAGCTGTGGGGCATGATGATGCAGACCCTGAACCCCGCCATGTACATGAAGTGGATGATGGCCCCCCTTGACCCCGAGGCCTGGAAGTTCATGATGGGCCCCATCAACCCCAACCTTTACATGTCCTGGCTGGGCACAGCCATGAATCCCAGCACCTATGGGCCAACTTGGGCCAACTGGTTCAACACTTACAATTCCGCTACCCCGGCGGCTGCCACCAACCCTTGGGGCGCGACCACCAACGGGGTTAATTTCTTCGACCCCAACGCCTGGGCCAAGATGTGGCAAGTCCCCACGACCCAACCGGCGCCGGCCGCTCAGCCTGCCCAGAAATAACAGATTCCGAATCGACTTCGCGACGGCTGCCGACTGGCAGCCGTTTTTTTTGATGGATCGGCGCCCCTGATACGGTTCATGGCTTACACTTGCATCAACCCACCGGTTTGCGCCTGTGTCCATCGCATGCCGGTTGTGCCGCAAAGACTCAGGGATGCAGACAGGACATCATGAACACCTCCAACACCAGTCCCATGACGACGTTGCTTGAGCTCTATCAGAACGTTGAATCGATCCTGGAGGGCATGGATATTCCGCCCAGGCCCAGGATCCTGGATCTGCTGCTGCAGGAAGTGCAAAAAAGCGAGCCGGATTTCCGAACCCTGGCCATGTTGATCAGCGAAGACGTCAGCCTTTCCGCGAGCCTGATCAAGACCGTCAATTCACCGTTTTTCGGCCTCCAGCGCAAGATCGCCTCGGTGCACAACGCCTTGGTCGTACTGGGCCTGGAGCTAGCCGCGCGCATGATCGCCGGCATCCTGCTGCGCCACGTCTTTCCCAAACGGCCGGACCTTGAGGAATGGTGGGACGCCTCCATCAAGATCGCCCTCATGTCCCAGTGGGTGGCCAGCCAACTCGAGCCCGCGGAAGGCGTACACCCCCCGGACGCCTACACTTTCGGCCTGTTCCGGGATTGTGGCATGGCGATCATGCTCATGAAGAAGCGGGATTACAGGCAGATCCTGGCCCAGGCTCGCGATGAAAACTCGCTGGATTTCACCGAAGTGGAACAGGCCCGTTATGGCGTCCACCACGCCGTCCTGGGCTCAAAACTCGCCTACGATTGGCGTCTGCCAGACGATATGGCCTGGGCCATCCTGTCCCACCACGCCATCGCCGGCTCTCCGCTCCCCCAGCCGGACGAACTGACAGCCGCAGGCCTGCGCATGATCGCCCTGTCCCAGTTGGCCGATCATTTATTGCAGAAAAACAACAAGCTGCTCGCAGACCGCGAATGGGACAAGCTGGGTGGCACCTGCCTGGAGGCCCTGGCAATCGACCCGGAAGGCCTGGAGTCCCTGCGCGCCGAGGCGGCCCGTTTCATCGAGCACGACCTGTCTTATTTGATCATCGCCTAGCCCGGACGGGTCATGCCCGGCGCCAGTCCGTCGTGCCGTCGGGCCGATCTTCCAGGATGATGCCGGCGGCCTTCAACTCGTCACGGATGGCATCGGCGCGTTTGAAGTCCTT
>JBJKSP010000214.1:0-7236 GCA_046703865.1 Thiobacillaceae bacterium | reverse complement strand
CCTCCAGATCGCCCATGCGGGGAATGAAAGGGTCGGTGAAGGCGTTGTAGTCGTCTTTGACCTTGATCAAATGGGCAACCGCCTGGTCCTGCACCAGCGTGGGCAAGGGCCAGTCCAATGTGGCCTTCACCGCGAACAGCAGGCGCCGGTATTCGGCCAGGTCGCGATCGAGTTGCTCGACGAAACGCCGGTTGGCGTCGCCCTCGGGTTCCATGCGGTCGAGCCAGTCGCTCGCCCAGCGAAACAGGGTGTCGCGCAGATTCTCGCGGCTGCGCTGCAGGCCGGCCTCGCTCGTGTCGCTGGCGTCGATGTAAAGGCGCTGCGCAAAGTCGGCAAAGGGCATCGGGCTGGAGGGCAGGTGGATGCCGGCCTCGATGAGAACGGGCAGCACGAAGACGCGGTCCTTCTGCGCCTCGCGATCCAGCGCCCATTCAACCTCGCGCACCACCCAGTTCTTGGCGATGGATGTCCGGCTGATCAGCACGACAAATACATGGCTGTCTTCAATGGCGCGGATGATCGTCGGGTCCAGGGACTGGCCTGCGATCAGCTCTCGCACGTCCACCCAGACGTCGATGTAGTCGGCGAGCCGGGCCAGCTCCAGCGCCAGCGGCTTGTCTTCCCAGGCATGACTGACAAAGATCCGCAAGCGGGCCTCCGCCGGTGGAACAACGATCCTGCAATCTGAACATCGACGATACCTCCGGTCAACACGGACCCTGGCTCAATGGGCGCCTCCCCATTGGGCCCGACACCTAGTTCATTTGACCCATGGTCTGATCGCCGGCGTATGCCGCTAATGGCATGTCGGAAACAGATTCAGGAGGTGGAAGTGAACGCGAAACGTTGCCTGATTTGCGCCTTGATCCTATGGCTGGGCGGTTTCTTCAGCCTTGCCCAGGCCCGGGAGCAAAAGGCCCCGCCGACGCCCCAGGCCGGCAATTTCCTGCCCATCCGGCTCTACACCTTGCCGGGCCAGCGGCCCACCCTGCTGTTCACCACCCCCTGCCTGCTTCTGGCCCACTTCGACCACGGCAATGGCCCCCTGGCCGCCATACGGGACACTGTGGCCCGTGCCGTGATCGCAACCGACAAGATCCTTCCCGTCAATATCGAACCGGTCTGCATGTAAGCCGTGCCGGGCGCTTGGGGATCAGGCGCCCGGCGGGTTCACTTCCCCAAGCCCGCCCCCCTTCCTGCAAAGTCCTCCCCCTCGGGGGGGGTGGGGTTTCGCTCCGCGAGTTTCACGCCAACTGCACGGCAGCTCCTGCTGGATTCAAGGCTTGAGAACGTCCCGTGACAACGGTAACAGTCACCTGTACGGGTCATGAATGGCAAGCGTCGGCCAGCAAACACTTTGACCGAACGCAGGCGGACCTCATGAGGCTGCCCGCGTCGGTCAATTCCATCGTTGTAAGGACAGCCAAGGCTCTATGGGTAGGGCACGTTGTATTCTGACTGGGGGGTTAGGCTCCTTCCGGTCCTTGGGCCAGGGTGAAGTCGAACGGGCGGTATCGATCGGCCGGCAACGACAGCAACTGCGCCTCGAAGGGGACGTCCATCCCGTACGGCCGATAGGGCCGCATACTCCTAATTTCGGACGCCCGCCCCAAATATAAATAATATTTATTATCAAACACTCATTTTGTATAGTACTTCTTTACATACAGGAAGCTAGGCGTCTTCCACAGTTTGGCGGCTAATAAAGGCTGTGACCCTAAACGTGAAGTCAGAGGAGCAATGCTATGAGCCATATGCTGGGGCTTCTTACACATCCCGATCACGAGATGCACAACATCGCCGAGGAAAAGGAGAGCGTTTCCTACCATTATGCTCATCATGTGCTGTTGCTGGCTGCCATCCCTGTGGTCAGCACCTTTATCGGCACTACTCAGATTGGTTGGCAACTGGGCGCTGAACCGATAGTCCTTAGCAAGACTGCCGCCTTTTTTCTTGGAGTCCTGTTCTATGCTGCCATCCTGGGGGCAGTGGCCCTCATGGGTAATGTGATCCACTGGTTGGCAAGGGACTACCCGCAGAGACCTAGTGTGCACCGCTGTGTGGTATTTGCCGGTTACATTGCAACACCGATGTTTTTAAGCGGTTTTATCGCCCTGTATCCGGTCGTCTGGATTTGCGTCCTCGTGGGTGCAATGGGCTTGGTTTACTCCGGGTACCTTTTATTTCTGGCGGTACCTAGTTTTCTCAATATTGGTAAAGACGAGAGCTTCCGGGTTTCCGGCTCAATTTTCGCCATAGGAGTATTGGTACTGGAGCTTTTGCTTGCGGCCAGCGTATTGATCTGGGGATACGGGTACCACATGTATTGATTTTTTCGACACAGGCGTGTGCAGTTACCGTAATCACCCGACAGCTGCCGTCTCTGAGGCGGGAGAGTTTTGCAGGGTGTTGAAAAACGAATTCGAGTGGGGAGACTTCCAAAATTCGGCCTCATGCGGGGGCTCGTTTGCTGAAGAAATGGGCAATGCCGCCCATCTATTGGGCAAACTGAGCCAATCGTGGGTCGAATTTTGCGGCTGGGTGGGATAAATAAATCGTTTTTCAACATCCTGTTAACTCACGCAACTTTCTCATGGGTCGCGGCGACAGTATGATTGCCGACCATCACCGTCTCATGAACCACCACCACAAAGGGTTGGCGTTTTCTGAAGGCATCGGCTCTGATATCAGCTTGGAAATGAGCCCAACCATTTCCGGGCTATCCCAATCCATGGGCCCGACCCGGCTGTAGCGAATGCGCCCCAACTTGTCCACCAGGAAACTGGCCGGCACCATCATTCCCCCCCACGCACGCATATTGTGACCGCCTTCATCCAGGCCGATGGCAAAGCTGGGGTGTGTCTGCTGGATGTACCCCTTAAGCCAATTCAATGATTCATCGGTATTAACCGCCAACACGATGAAAGGGCTGCGCCCCATGGTCCTGGCCAGGCGATTCATGGACGGCATCTCCATCAGACATGGTGGGCACCAGGAAGCCCAAAAGTTGACCAGGACCACGCGGCCACGCAATCGGGAAAGGTCCGCCACGCCTCCGGTTGCGATGGGTACCACCAGGGACGGGGCGGGGCGTACTGAATCGGAATGTACGCCTATGGCCAGGGCCGGCAGGGACAGGGCCCAGAGAAGGGCTACAACAAGCATGCGCGTTATGGTGGATGGGTCCCGAAGTGAGTCTTCATGCAGCCTAGGCCAAGAACGCCTGCCTGCACCGCAGCTCAAGGATTTGGCCCGGGGTAATGGGTTGGCTTGCAGATCGATATCTTCAATGTGTTGGCGCGTTTCGCAATCGTGCCTGTACCTCCGGCGTATCGACCGCTTAATCGAAGATCGGAGCATGGCCTTGCGGAGGCGACACGATACGAAGACGGATGACTTTGCATGGGTTGTCTTGATGGCAATGGAAGCCGTTGTTATCTGATCTCGCTGTAGGGTTCCGGTTCAGTTACCAGTCATACGTGGCGCTGGAGAGTGCATCGCGCCAGTGTCTCTCCCAGGTTCATGCGCGGCCTTTATCTGGCGCCGGTCCGGAGGTAGACATCAGGTCGATGCAAATGATCGGGTTTGTCTCGTTGCGGAGGTCGAGGCAAGACCGCCGATAGACGGTCTCGGGTTAGATGTGGACCGTGGCCGCGACGAACCGGAGCTTCCGAAGTGCGGCCCCCGCGGCCAGGCGCGCCGATTACGGCATGTACGGATTCTTCTTTGGGCCTTTAACAATGGCCTTCACTTCACCTGCGGTTTTCATGGCCATGTCTGATGTTTGAATGGCCTTCGCTGCATCGCTTTGGCTGGACTGGGCGGCTTCAAGTGCCTTCGCTGCATCGCTTTGGCTACTCTGGGCGGTTTCAAGTGCCTTTGCGGATTCACTTTCACTTTGTTGAGCAGTGGCGAGGGCCTTCGCTGCGTCGCTTTGGCTGGCCTGGGCGGCCATAAGTGCCTGTTCCGCCTTCTGTTCAGCACTCTTTGCGGTTTGCTCCAGGCTCTTCATGTCATCCAAATTGGCGCAACCCGATAGCAAAGCCAAAGCGCCTCCCAGGGCCAATATCGTTACCGTTTTCATTTGAAACATGTGCAATCTCCTTAGGCATCAACTGGTTGAAGAAAAACGGGGGCATCCGAGGGGGCTAGGATGCGATTCTAGCAATTCGGCACGGCCCCTGCGCTGCTTTGGGGCCGAGCAGCGGGCATTCGCAGACAGCTGCGCGCAGTCCCGGGAGCACAAGGCCCGCCGGACGCCCAAGGCCGGCAAATTCATGCCCATCCGGCTCTACACCTCGCCGGGTTAGCGGCCCACCCTGGGCGGTGGCTCAAGAGGGGATCAAATGCCCACCTTCAGGCCCACCATCATGACCTGCTCCGCGGGAATGTGATAGTTGGCAGTGAGGTCCTGGGTGTTCCTGGCCATGAACGCGAACAGTTTGTCGCGCCAGAGGGCCATGCCCTGCTGCTTGCGTCCGGCGATCGCATCCACGCGGCCGATGATGTAGTGGATCTGGTCCAGGTCCAGCTTCAGACCGAGTTCGGAGCAGGCGCTCAACTCGGAAGGAATGTTGGGCGTCTGCATGAAGCCGTAGCGCAGCACGACGCGGTAGAAGCCCACGTCGAGCTGGCTGAATTCCATGCGTTCGTCCATGCCGGTGGTGGCCACGGGTTCGAACACCACCGTCAGCAGGACCACGTTCTCGTGCAACACCCCGGTGTGCCGGACCAGCTTCAGCAGCGAGGACGGCGTCTGTTCCGGGCGGCCGGCGAAATACACCGCCGTGCCCTCAATGCGCGGGATCTCCTCGCCGGTCGCGCGCCCGATGAAGGTGTCGACAGTGGTCGCGGACTTGGCGATCTGCTCTGCCACGATCTGCGTGCCGCGCCGCCAGGTGGTCATGATGGAGAACAGCACGGCGCCGATCGCCAGCGGCAGCCAGCCGCCGTCCGGGATGGTCAACAGGTTGGAGCCCAGAAAGCCCAGGTCGATGGCGAGGAATCCCAGCAAAAAGGCCAGGGCTGCGGGCAGCTTCCAGCCGCCCCGCTCGCGCGCCACCCGGAAGGTCAGCACCGTGGTGACGGCCATGGTGGAGTTGACCGCCACGCCATAGGCGGCCGCCAGGTTGCCGGAGGTGCGAAAGGCCAGCACCAGGCCGATGGCGGCAATCATCAGGATCCAGTTCACGGCGGGCATGTAGACCTGGCCGCGCGCGTCGGCCGAGGTCTGGGCCACCGTGAGGCGCGGAAACAGGCCCAGGTGCATGGCCTGGCGGGTCAGGGAATAGGCCCCCGTGATGACCGCCTGGGAGGCGATACAGGTGGCGATGGTGGCGAGGATGATCAAGGGGTACAGCCCCCAGGTGGGGGCCAGGTGAAAGAAGGGCTGGATGCTCGTGCCGGGGCCGGCGATGAGCAATGCGCCCTGGCCGAAATAATTCAGCAGCAGCGACGGCAATACGAAGGCGAACCACACATTGCGGATGGGCCGGCGTCCGAAATGGCCCAGATCGGCATACAGCGCCTCGCCGCCGGTGGTGACCAGGAACACGGCATACAGCACCAAATAGCCGGTCAGGCCGTTGTCCTTGAAAAACCGGACCGCGTGCCAGGGATTGAGGGCGAGCAGCACCTCGGGCGCCTGCAGGATGCCGTGGATGCCCAGCAGCGCCAGGGCCGAGAACCAGATCAGCATCATGGGACCGAAGACCGCGCCCACCACGGCGGTGCCGTGGCGCTGCACGGCGAACAACGCGATCAGGATGCCCACCGTGATCGGGACCACGTAGCCGCCCAGGGCCGGCCCCGCCACCCGGAGGCCTTCCACGGCACTCAACACGGAGATCGCCGGGGTGATCATGGCACCGCCATACAGCATGGA
Source organism: Thiobacillaceae bacterium (assembly GCA_046703865.1). Lineage (GTDB taxonomy): Bacteria > Pseudomonadota > Gammaproteobacteria > Burkholderiales > Thiobacillaceae > JBJKSP01. The sequence continues at coordinate 1,352 of JBJKSP010000214.1, read as the reverse complement.
AGCGCCCAGGAGCCCCAGCAGGATCAGGGCGCGGCGTCTGCGGCGTGCCTGATCCCGGTCGGGGCGCAGCAGGGCCAGGAGGGCGAAGGTGCCGCCTTCGCCCCGGTTGTCCGCGCGCAGCACGAAGATCATGTACTTGAGGGAAATGACCAGGACCAGCGCCCAGAAGATGAGCGAGAGGATGCCCAGGACATTGTCGGCAGTGACCGGGATGGGATGCTTGCCGGCGAAGCATTCGCGCAGGGCGTAGATCGGGCTGGTGCCGATGTCGCCGTAGACCACGCCCAACACGGCGATGGCCAGCGTGGCGAACGGCTGGTTCTGGGGCGACGCGATGGGCGCATTCTCCAGCGCTTCCTGCTGCGCATCACGGCCTACCTCACGGGCTGAGCCGGTGGACATCCTGACCTCCTGTCGAGCGGGCCGTATTATGGCCCTTCACGGCCAGGGTTTGTTCTCATGAAGGGTTCGGGGTCGACTTCAGCAATTGACCTCTGACCATGACTGCTGTTCACCACCCCCAGCCCGCTGCCGGCCCACTTCGACCACGGCAACGGCCCCTGGCCGCCGTACGGGACACGCTGGCCCGTGCCGTGATCGGGACCGGCAAGGTCCTGCCCGTCAACATCGAACCGGTCTGCATGTAAGCCGTGGCGGGTGGCCGGGGGTCAGGCGTCTGGCGGACTCCCCACCCCACGCCCGTCCATGTTCATGGCCTGGGCGTGGGCCTCTCCTAACCGTTCGTGGCAGGCTAGGCCGCCCCGGTCTATAAAACGCTCCTACCCATATCTAAAGTACAGTGTAACCAGTGACGGCCATCGCCTGAGGCTGTGTGAAAACATCGGGATGGGTAGGTTTCGCTCAAGTCCGACCTTACCCCAGATCGATTGAACTCTGACCTATACTCACACCTGCATAACGTATTGAAAGCAATGTTATCCAGGCTGAAAATTCCTGCGTAACAGTGTCGCCTGCAACCTAATGAAAGGAATATCAACGTGAAAAGACTGTTCGTAAGCGGTCTCTTTTGCGCAGCGGGTCTGTCTGCCATTCCCACTTGGGCCGCATCCGGCGAACTCTGGGAAGTCACCAGCAAGACTGAAATGCCGGGCATGCCGGTCGCCATGCCCAGCAAGACGCAGCAGGTATGCATCCAAAGAGGCGGAGCCGGCGATCCGCGCCATTCCACCTCGGACAAGGAATGCCAGGTAACCGATGTCAGGCATTCCGGCAACAAGAGCACTTGGAATGTGCGCTGTGACCACGACGGCGAAATCATGACGGGTCGTGGCGAACAGACCACCACCGCCACCAGCTATCGAGGTGTGATGCACCTCGAAGGCAAATCCGAC
>JBJKSP010000213.1:0-3537 GCA_046703865.1 Thiobacillaceae bacterium | reverse complement strand
GGCCATCACCTGGAAGTATCCCAGCTGCATCCTGCGCGGCGACAACTCGGTGGGCGAATTCTATTCCGTGGCCCTGACCAACAACCGTCAGCAGGCCGACACCGGCACCAAGATGGTCCACATCGGCCGCAACACCCGGAGCACCATCATCTCCAAGGGGATCTCCGCGGGTCGGGGCAGCAACGCCTACCGCGGCCTGGTACGGGTGCTGGACCGGGCCGAGAACGCGCGCAACTACACCCAGTGCGACTCCCTGCTCATGGGCCCGGACTGCGCCGCCCACACCTTTCCCTACGTGGAGGTGAAGAACCCCTCGGCCCGTGTGGAGCACGAGGCCACCACCAGCAAGATCGGGGAAGACCAGCTCTTCTACCTGCGCAGCCGGGGCCTGACGGAGGAGGACGCGGTGAACCTCATCGTCAACGGCTTCTGCAAGGAGGTGTTCAAGGAACTGCCCATGGAGTTCGCCGTTGAGGCCCAGAAGCTGCTCGCGGTGAGCCTGGAGGGCGCTGTCGGCTGACAACTGTAGGAGCGACCTCCAGGTCGCGATCACCGATATTCGCGACCTGGAGGTCGCTCCTACCTGGCTTGAAACGAGATAGGAGATCGACATGCTGCAAATCCACGACCTGCACGTATCCGTCGCCGGTAAACCCATCCTCAGGGGCATCGACCTCACGGTGCGGCCGGGCGAGGTGCACGCCATCATGGGCCCCAACGGCTCGGGCAAGAGCACCCTGGCCCAGGTCCTGGCCGGACGCGAGGGCTACGAGATCACCCGGGGCAGCGTGCGCTACCTGGACCGGGACCTGCTGTCGCTGGCGCCCGAAGAACGCGCCAGGGCCGGCATCTTCCTGGCCTTCCAGTATCCCCTGGAGATCCCGGGCGTGGCCAACGTGCAGCTCCTGCGCACGGCGCTGAACGGCATGCGCAAGGCCCGGGGCGAGGAGGAGCTGGACGCCTTCGATTTCCTGGAGCACGTGAAGGACAGGCTGGCCCTGCTGGAGATGGACGATTCCTTCCTGTACCGCTCGGTCAACGAGGGTTTCTCGGGCGGCGAGAAGAAGCGCAACGAAGTCCTGCAGATGGCCTTGCTGGAGCCCCGCCTGGCCATTTTGGACGAGACCGACTCCGGGCTGGACATCGACGCCCTGAAGCTGGTCTCCCGGGGGGTGAACACCCTCAGGAGCCCGGACCGGGCCATCGTCCTGGTTACCCATTACCAGCGCCTGCTCGACCACATCGTGCCCGACCGGGTGCATGTCCTGGCCGAGGGCCGCATCCTGGCCAGCGGCGGCCCGGAGCTGGCACTGGAACTGGAGGAAAAAGGCTACGCCTGGCTGACCGACGAGGCGGACACGGCGGACACGGCGGAAACGGAGGCCAGGCCATGATCGAACGCGTCAGCCCCTACACGGAAGCCCTGGACCGGATCGAAGGCCCCGGCTGGCTCGCCGACGCGCGCCGGGACGCCCTGGACCGGTTCCTGGAGGCCGGCCTGCCCGACAGCTTGCACGAGGACTGGAAGTACACCTCTTTGGCCCATCTGGAGCGCCAGGTCTGGCATGCCCCCACCGAACCGGACCGGGTCGTGCTGGCCATCGAGGACTATCCCGGCACGCTGCTGGCCTACGTGGACGACCACCTGGTGTGGCAGGATACGCGCCTGCCGGCCGGGGTGTTGTGCAGCCTGGCGGACGTGGCCCGGAAGGCCGAGCCCGACCGGCCCGGGTGGCTGTCCCGCCTGGGCACGCTGGCGGGTTCGGGCGCCCTGGCCCGGCTCAACACGGCCCTGTGGCGGGAGGGTGCCTGCCTGCGGGTGCCCGCCGGCGAGCGCCTGCGCCAGCCGGTCTTCCTGCGCTTCGCCGCAGCGGAGGCCGAGGCCATGCTCTACCCCCGGGTGTTCGTGGCCATGTCCGAAGGCTCGGACGCCATCCTGGTGGAGCACTACCTGGGCGAGCCGGGCATGCCCTACTGGCAGGATGCGGTGACGGAGATCGTGCTGGAACCGGGGGCGCGCCTGACCCATGTACGCATCGTGGAAGAGGGGGACGGCGCCACCCACACCGGGCTCACCGCCGTGCACCAGGCCCGGGACAGCACCTACCGGGCGCTCAACCTGACCCTGGGCGGCCGGGTCGTCCGCCACGACCTCGACCTGGCCCTGGCTGGGGAGGGATCGGCCAGCCACCTGGACGGGGTGTTCATCGCGGACGGCCGGCGTCACGCCGACCAGCATCTGCGGGTGGCACACGAAGCGCCTCGCACCACCAGCCGGACCACCTACCGGGGCCTGGCCGGCGGCCGCGGACGGGGCATATTCGACGCCCGGGTCCTGGTGCGCCACGGCGCTGCCGGGACCGATGCCCTCCAGTCCAGCCGCAACCTGCTCCTCTCGCCCCATGCGGAGATCGACGCCAAGCCCCAGCTGGAGATCTATGCCGACGACGTGAAATGCGCCCATGGCGCCACCGTGGGGCGGATGGACGAGGAGGCCCTGTTCTACCTGCGGAGCCGGGGCATCGACGAGGAGACCGCGCGTCAGCTGCTCATGGAGGCCTTCGCCGGCGAGGCCCTGGGGCTACTGGACGATGTCGGGCTGAGGGATTGGTTCCGGCCGCGCCTGCTGGAACGCCTGCCCATCTCGGAAAGGAGGAAGACGGATGAACGCACCCACGCCGATTGATCCCCAGCTACGCGACTTGTACGAACAGGTGATCCTGGAACACAACCGCCATCCGCGCCACTATCCGGAGAACCCTCCCGGTAGCAACCATCATGCCCACGGCTTCAATCCGCTGTGCAACGACGAGGTCCAGGTGCACCTGGAAGTGGAGGATGGGGTGATCAAGGCGGTGGGCTTCGAGGGGGCCGGCTGCGCGGTGTCCATGGCCTCGGCCTCCATGATGACCGAAGCGGTGAAGGGCAAGTCCCTGGAGGAGGTCCGCAGCCTGTTCGACAAGGTGCACGGCATGCTGGCCGAAGATGCAGCGGCGGAGGGGGTGGGGAAGCTCAAGGTGCTGGCCGGCGTGAAGGAATTTCCCATGCGGGTGAAATGCGCCACCCTGCCCTGGCACACCCTCCAGGCCGCCCTGGAAGGACGGGACGAGACCGTCACCACCGAGGATGACGTGGCCTGGTGTCCGCAGCCCGGCGAGGTGGGGCAATGAGCCTGCTCGACAGGTTCAAGTCCGGGCGCGGGGAGGAGGAAGGCCTGCGCGATCGGGTGATCGAGGCCCTGCATCGGATTTACGACCCGGAAATCCCGGTCAACATCTATGACCTGGGTCTGGTCTACGGCTTGGACATCGACGACGCGGGGCGGGTGGACATCCGCATGACCCTCACGGCCCCCGGCTGCCCGGTGGCCCAGACCTTTCCTGCCATGGTGGAAGACGCGGTGGAGGCGGTGGATGGGGTGAGCGCCGCCCACGTGGAGCTGGTCTGGGACCCGCCCTGGGACCAGGGCCGCATCAGCGAGGCGGCTCGGCTCCAGCTGGGGCTTTATTGATGGGGGGTGGGTGATGGGGAGTGGGA
>JBJKSP010000212.1:0-4228 GCA_046703865.1 Thiobacillaceae bacterium | reverse complement strand
GCAGCACTGGCCGCCGTCGCCACCAGGAAGAACAGGAAGAAGACTGCCCGTCTCATGAGGCGGCCGGGAAGCGGGCGATCACTTCCAGCTCGAAGAAGCCGCGGCGGATCTTGAGCGGCAGCCAGGTGCCGGGTGCCTGGCGTTCCACCGCCTGGCGCAGGTCCTCGGGATCCTTGGCCGGGCGTCCGGCCACCTCCAGGATCAGGTCGCCCGCCTGGAGCCCGGCCTGGGCCGCCACGCTTCCGGCCATGACCTGGGCGATGCGAATGCCGTTCGGGTCCCGTTGCATGGCGACGCCGAGGCGGGGGGGGTTGGCGGGCAGGGGATTGATTACGTACAGGGCGTCGGCGATGCCGGGGGTGATGTCGCCGCAGCTTTCGTCCATGGGCCAGGTGAGGAGATCGCTCACCTGACCCACGCCCAGGTCCTTGAGCTGGTAAGGCACGCCGTAGCCGTCGCGCACGTGGCCCGCGCCCATGATGCCCACGACCAGGGCGTTGGGATGTTGTTTCAGGTAATCCGCGATGCCCTGGGCCATGGCCCGGTCCCAGACGGTCTGGGCCTGGACGAAATAAGGGAAGGCGGCCTCCCCGGCGGCCCTGGCGGGATGGTGTTCGAAGATCACATGCAGCTCCGACTGATAGGCGGGAGCGGGTTGGGCGGGTTTGGTGATGCCCTCCTTCTGGGACTGGGGCACGGCGTCCCAGCCCTGCTTGGCCACCGCTGTCACCAGGCTTTGGTCCACGTTGAGGGCCAGCATGGGAATGCGGTTCATGCGCGCGAAGTTGAACAGGGGCATATAGCCTTTCGGGTCGAAGTTCCAGACCTTGGACCAGTCCACCGCCTTCAGGAACTGCGATTCGGAAAGCCCGCCGGCCACCCACTTGTCCAGCACCGGTTGGAGGCGGCGGGGAAACATCTCGAAACCGATAGCCATATCCGGGTGGCGGGACTGGAGCTGGGCCAGGGTCTGCAGCTGCCAGCGGTGGTCCTCGGCGCTGTCGTGGTGTTCGCCCAACAGCACCACCCGCTGGTTGGCCAGGCGGCCGATCAGGCCCGATACGTCCGCCGGCTGGCTCCCGGCCTGTGCGGGGGTGAGCCAGAGGCCCGGCTTTCCGCAGGTGGCGGAAGGGGGGGGAGAAGGACTGTCGCAGGCGCCGGTCAGGGGCATGAGGGCAAGCAGGAGGAGGGTAAGGGATGGGGTACGCATGGGCATTTTGAGGGGGTGGCCGGGTGATGGTTCATTTCCATTATGCCTTGGAGCCACGTCGAGGGAGGCGATTCGGCAGTGCCTGCCTACGGTGCCCGCCGCACTAATATGGTGCGTTCAAGGCCGGCTGCGTACGCTCACACCCGCCAATGAGGGGTTTTGGAAGCTGGCACGTGCATTGCTTATAATCTACCAAGGCATTCCCTGCCGAGCGATCAGAGTTTCTTGAGCACCGGCGTCTTCCCTCAGGGTCGACGCCGCTTTTTTTGTTTAGCCGCCCGGTGAGCCGGCAGGCAGGGGGCGGCCGGCGCGCCAGCCGGGAGCATAATGAACGGGTCCGATCCCGAACCCCGCGCCATGGACATCTACAACGTCTTCCACATCGAGGCCGCCCGCCGGCTGCCCCATCTGCCTCCCGAACACCCCTGCGCCAGGCTGCACGGCCACTCCTTCCGGGTGGAGGTGCACGTCTCCGGGCCCTTGGACCCGACGCTGGGCTGGGTGCTGGACTTCGCCGAGGTCCAGCGCGCCTGGCAGCCCGTCCACGAGGCCCTGGACCACCGCTGCCTCAACGAGGTGCCCGGCCTGGAAAATCCCACCAGCGAGGTCCTGGCCTGGTGGATCTGGCAGCGGCTCCGGTCGGCCCTGCCCGGGCTGTCCAAGATCCTGATCCAGGAAAGCGCCAGCGCCGGCTGCGTCTACACGGGCGATTGACACAAGAACCTGTAGGAGCGACCTCCAGGTCGCGGTGACCGCCGTTCGCGACCTGGAGGTCGCTCCTACCCATTGGTCTTTGACCTGGCCCAAGACGCTTCTTTATGCTGCCCGGTGCGGACGCCGACCCGATGCATCGCATAGCCTTCCTGCGCCTCGCCTGCCTGAGCCTGGCCGCATCGGTCGCCGGGACGCGGCACTCCCGGGACCCTCTAGAGCAGCGCTTGCAGCCGCTCCGCCAGCGCCTCCCCCGCCTCGGCCACGCTCAGCGGGATGCCCAGGTCGCGCAGCCGGGTCACCGGCAGGCCGGCGTAGCCGCAGGGGTTGATGGCCGAGAAGGGGGCCAGGTCCATGTCCACGTTCAGCGCCAGGCCGTGATAGGAACACCCGCCCCGGATGCGCAGCCCCAGGGCCGCCACCTTGGCCAGCCGGTACTCGCTTTTCGTGTCTTCAGGCTCCCCCCTCTGCAATAGTGGGGCTGGGGGGGATTCCCAGGTATTAGAACCGGTGTCTGAATCCGGCGCCGGCGCCACATAGACCCCCGGCGCCCCCGCCATGCGTTGGCCGGTCACGCCATAGCCCGCCAACAGGTCGATGACCGCCTGCTCCAGCCGGTTCACCAGCTCCCTGACTCCGTAGCCGCGCCGCCTCAGGTCCACCAGCACGTAGGCCACCGCCTGCCCCGGCCCGTGATAGGTCACCTGGCCGCCCCGGTCCACGGGCAGCACCGGGATGCCGATGTCGGCCAGCACGTGCTCCTGCTTTCCCGCCTGACCCAGGGTGAACACCGGCGGGTGCTCCACCAGCCACAGCTCGTCCGACGTGTCCGGACCGCGCGCGGCCGTGAATTCACGCATGGCGCGCCAAGTGGGCTCGTAGTCTGCGCGGCCCAGGCGGCGGATGATCAGGGGAATGGACATGGGGCCGATTGTGGCATGGCGATCGATGTCCGACTGAACCGGCACGTCGCTTACCCGGAAAAATGGGCGGAAAAATGCGAAAAATGGGGACAGACCACGGTTTTCTTGAACTAAACTGACAACATTACGGTTTTTGCCTTCGATCCCACCATGCCCCGCCGCCCTCGCATCAGCCTGCCCGACATCCCCTTGCATATCATCCAGCGCGGCAACAACCGGCAGGCCTGTTTTTACGCCGACGAGGACTTTCGCCGCTACCTGGACTGGCTGGAGGAATATGCCGCCAAGTCCCTTTGCCGCATCCACGCCTACGTCTTGATGACCAATCATGTCCACCTGCTCCTCACCGCCGAGGAGTCCCACGGGGCCGGGGCCTTGATGAAGGCGCTGGGGCAACGCTATGTCCAGTACATCAACCGCACCTATCGGCGCAGCGGGACGCTGTGGGAGGGACGCTTCCGCTCCTGCCTGATCCAGGAGGACAGCTATCTGCTGGCCTGCATGCGCTATATCGAGTTGAACCCCGTACGGGCAGGAATGGTGGCTCACCCCGGCGAGTATCGCTGGTCCAGCTACCGGACCAACGCCCAGGGCGAGGCGAATCCGTTGATGTCACCCCACACGCTTTATCTCGCACTGGGCTCGGATGGGCCAGGACGCCAAGCGGCATATCGGGAACTGTTCCGGCATCAGCTTGATCCTGGTTTGGTGGATGCCATCCGGGGTGCGACCAACGGGAACTTCGCTCTGGGTGACGCGCGCTTTGCCTCCGACGTCGGTAATACCCTCGGCCGGCGCGTGGTGCCGGGGGCATCGGGCAGGCCGAGAAACAAACCCGCAGTTGAAGCCGGCGCGTTTTTCAGATAGAAACCGTGGTCTGTCCCCGGTTTTCCCTGACTTTGGAGACACCTATGAGCAAGTCGCGACTACACATGATTGCACCAGCCGGACTCGTTGTCGGTGCGGTGCTTGGGATGGCCGGCACCTTCGTTCCGTCCGCCGCGCTTCGAGGTCTTGCCTGGGGCCTCGACGGAACCGCTCTTGTTTTGGCGGCTGCGCTGCTGACGGTGCACCACTTTCGACGAGGTAATGACCTAGTGGCGGCAGGTTTCCTTGTTTTTGTCGTGGGCCAGGCACTGGTCTTGTCCGGCGCTGCCATGGGTCTCGTGGCCAGTGTTCCCTCGTTCGCGGCAGGAGTCGGCTTGTGGGCTGCTTCGCTGGTTCTCGTCAGCGCGCCCAAAGTCATGCCCCGATGGGTCAGGGGTGTCGGGTTCATCGCAGCTCTCCTGTTCACGTTGGTGGCTTTGCAGGTTTTCTCGGGTCGTGAGCTGACACCGCTGTCCCAACCTCTGCCCTTTTTCGCCTATCCATTCTTGGTCGCAAC
>JBJKSP010000211.1:0-12217 GCA_046703865.1 Thiobacillaceae bacterium | reverse complement strand
GCGTTGAACACCTCGCCCTCGTCCAGGCCCAGGCTTTCCACGATGTACTGGTAGGCGTGGGTGTGGATGGCCTCCTCGAAGGCCTGGCGCAGCAGGTACTGGCGGCACTCGGGGGCGGTGATCTGGCGGTAGGTGCCCAGGACGATGTTGTTGGCGGCCAGGCTGTCTGCGGTGACGAAGAAGCCCAGGTTGCGCCTGACGACGCGGCGCTCGTCCTCGGTGAGGGCGTTGGGGTCCTTCCACTGGGCGATGTCCCGGTTCATGTTGATCTCCTGGGGCATCCAGTGGTTGGCGCAGGCGGCGATGTACTTCTCCCAGGCCCACTTGTACTTGAAGGGCACCAGCTGGTTGACGTCGGCCTTGGCGTTGATGATGCGCTTGTCCTCCACCCGCACCCGGCGGTATTTCTGTTCGTCTTCGGGCTCGTTCTCCACCACGAACTTCATGCCGGGGGCGGCCGGATTCCAGCCCGGCTGATTCCCTTCCGGCCCCCCCTTCGACGGGCTCAGGACGGGCCCTTTAGGCAAGGGGGGGGTGGGAGAGACGGGCTCCAGCCGGGGCTGGCCCAGGCCGCGGGCGTGGCGGTCCGGGCCGAAACCTGCGGGGTGGCTGGGCTGGGGCGGGGCATCGTCTTCGAAGTGCAGCATGTCGGGTTTCTCCTCTTTGGTCTGGGCCTGGGGTCAACGGCCATCGGGTGCCGGGATAGGGCGATCGGATTCGGCGGCGGCCACCTTGTGCAGCAGGTGGGGCGAGACGTTCCAGTGTTCGCCACCGTCGGTGATGACGGAGACGGTCTTCATGTTGTAACGGGTGAGGATGCCGAACTGGACCGGGCGTCCGTCGGGCTGGAAGGCCACCCGCTCGCCCACGCTGAAGTCCAGCATGCTGGCGTGGGCCCGCATACGGGCGATGAACTTGAGCCGCTCGACGATGCGACGGTTGAGGTCGATCAGTTGGGCTTCGGTAAGGTGGTCGATGTCGATCTTCATGCGGGTTTCCATGGGGCGTATCAGGCCCTTCGGCTAATGCGCCCTGCGAGTCATGTTATGAGTGGTCATCAGTGGCCAAGCTGGTGCGCTTGACTTGCGTTCCGATTCCTGATGCCTGACCTCTGATCCCCGTCACTGGCAGGCTTCGCATTCCTCATAGCCGGGGTCGCCGGGCTTGAGGTTGCAGACCTTGCCGGCCTCTTCGGGCTCGGCCAGGGTGTGGCCGGCCATGGCGAAGCGTCCGCCGGCCGCCATCAGGCCGCCGCCACCGCCGCCCGAGGACACGGCGTTGAGCTCGCCGCCCCTGCCGGTGGACTTTTCGGCGTGGGTCGCCCCCAGGGCGCGCAGGTAGTAGGTGGTCTTGAGGCCGCGCTGCCAGGCGAGCTTGTAGGTCTCATCCAGCTTCTTGCCGCTGGCGCCGTGGAAGTAGAGGTTCAGGCTCTGGGCCTGGTCGATCCACTTCTGGCGCCGGGCGCCGGCCTCGATGAGCCAGACCGGGTCGATCTCGAAGGCGGTGGCATAGAGGCTCCGGAGCTCGGCCGGGATGCGGTCGATGCGGGCCAGGCTGCCGTCGAAGTACTTGATGTCGCCCACCATCACCTCGTCCCACAGGTTCAGGGCCTTGAGGTCGCGCACCAGGTACTGGTTCACCACGGTGAACTCGCCGGAGAGGTTCGACTTGACGAACAGGTTCTGGTAGGTGGGCTCGATGCTGGCGGACACGCCCACGATGTTGGCGATGGTGGCGGTGGGGGCGATGGCCAGGCAGTTGGAGTTGCGCATGCCCACGCTCATGATCCGCTCCCGCAGGGCGGCCCAGTCCAGGGTCTCGGAGAAGTCGGCCTCCAGGTGGCCGCCCCGCTCTTCGGCCAGATTCTTGAGGGAATCCTGGGGCAGGATGCCCTGGGACCAGAGGGAGCCGTTGAAGCTGCTGTAGCGCCCGCGCTCCTCGGCCAATTCGGTGGAGGCCCAGTAGGCGTGGTAGGCCACGGCCTCCATGGCCCGGTCGGCGAACTCCACCGCCTCGGGGGAGGCGTAGGACAGGCGCTGCTGGTGCAGGCAGTCCTGGAAGCCCATGATGCCCAGGCCCACGGGGCGGTGCCGGAGGTTGGAGTTACGCGCCTTGCCGACGCTGTAGTAGTTGATGTCGATGACGTTGTCCAGCATGCGCATGGCGGTGCGGATGGTGCGCCGGAGCTTGTCCAGGTCCAGGCCTGTCCCGAGCCCGGCCGAGGGATCGTCGTCGCCCAGGTGGTTCACCAGGTTCACCGAGCCCAGGTTGCACACGGCGATCTCGTGGTCGGTGGTGTGCAGGGTGATCTCGGTGCACAGGTTGGAGCTGTGGACCACGCCCACGTGCTGATTGGTGTAGCGCACGTTGCAGGCGTCCTTGAAGGTGATCCAGGGATGCCCGGTCTCGAACAGCATGGACAGCATCTTGCGCCACAGGGTCATGGCGGGGATCTTCTTGAACAGCCGCAGCTCGCCGGCGGCGGCCTTCTCCTCGTAGCGCAGGTAGGCCTCCTCGAACGCCCGGCCATACTTGTCGTGCAGGTCGGGCACGTCGGAGGGGGAGAACAGGGTCCATTCGCCGTTGTCCATCACCCGCTTCATGAACAGGTCCGGCACCCAGTTGGGGGTGTTCATGTCGTGGGTGCGGCGGCGGTCGTCGCCGGTGTTGTTGCGCAGTTCCAGGAACTCCTCGATGTCCAGGTGCCAGGTCTCCAGGTAGGAGCACACCGCGCCCTTGCGCTTGCCGCCCTGGTTCACCGCCACCGCCGTGTCGTTGGCCACCTTGAGGAAGGGCACCACGCCCTGGGACTTGCCGTTGGTGCCCTTGATGTAGGCGCCCAGGGCCCGGACGCGGGTCCAGTCGTTGCCCAGCCCGCCGGCGAACTTCTGGAGCAGGGCGTTTTCCTTGATGCCGTGGTAGATGCCGTCCAGGTCGTCGGGGATGGTGGTGAGGTAGCAGGAGGAGAGCTGGCTGTGGCGGGTGCCGGCGTTGAACAGGGTGGGGGTGCTGGACATGTAGTCGAAGGACGAGAGCACGTCGTAGAACTCGATGGCCCTGGCCTCCCGGTCGATCTCGTTCATGGCCAGGCCCATGGCCACCCGCATGAAGAAGGCCTGGGGCAGCTCGATGCGGCGCTCGTTCACGTGCAGGAAGTAGCGGTCGTACAGGGTCTGCAGGCCCAGGTACTGGAACTGCAGGTCCCGGTTGGCGTCCAGGGCCTGGGCCAGGCGTTCCAGGTCGAACTGGGCGAGGCGCTCATCCAGCAGTTCGGTCTCGATGCCCTCCCGGAAGAAGCCGTGGAAGTATTCCGCATAGCGGATGGCCATCTCCGCCTGGGTGGCCTCCTCGCCCAGCACCTCACGGCGGATGGAGTGCAGGAGCAGGCGGGCGGTGACGAAGCTGTAGTCCGGGTCCTTCTCGATCAGGGAACGGGCGGACAGGATCAGGGAGTTGCGCACCTCGGCCATGGGCACGCCGTCGTAAAGGTCGCGCACCGTGGCCTGGAGAATGGCCTGGGGCTGGGTCTCGGGCAGACCATGGCAGGCGGCGGTGATCAGGTCGGCCAGCTGGGCCAGCTCCAGGGGCCGGCGCTGACCGTCCTCGGTGCAATACAGGGTGCTCTCCTGGACCTGCTGCTGCTTCTGCCGGGCGCGCTCCTCGGCGCGTTTCTCCCGGTACAGCACGTAGGCCCGGGCCACCTCGTGCTCGCCGGAGCGCATCAGGGCCAGTTCCACCTGGTCCTGGATGTCCTCGATGTGGAAGGTCCCCCCCGCCGGCAGGCGGCGCATGAGGGTGGAGACCACGTTGGCGGTGAGGCTCTCCACGAGTTCACGTATGCGGGCGGAGGCCGCGGCCTGGCCACCGTTCACCGCGATGAAGGCCTTGGTCATGGCCACGGCGATCTTGTTGGGCTCGAAGGCCACCACGGCGCCGTTGCGGCGGATGATCCGGTAGCCGGTGTAGGGGCCGGCGTCGGGGGCGTCGGTCACGGACTGGGGCTGAACGGGATGGACGACGGGGAATTCGGTGGACAGTTGCATCGGCGGTCTCCTCTAGCGTCAGGGTGAAGCAGGCCCTGGGGCCGTATATCAGAAAACACTAAATCTAGTGTCTTCTTGAATTTATGGCGCTAATTCTAGTGGGCGAGATCAAGCCGTCAACAAGTTTTTTTTCGCGCCTACAAAAGGCTTTGATTTCAAGACGGTGGGGGTCGAAAAGCGGGTGCGGGGGTCCGAAATGAGGCCCCGCGCCGGGGGCGGAGGCTGGGTTCAGTCCCCGCGGGTGAGCAGTTCGGCCATGGCGTCGGCGGGCAGGGGACGGCTGAAGAAATAGCCCTGGGCCTCTTCGCAGCCTTCGTGATGCAGAAAGGCCCGCTGGGCCTCGGTCTCCACGCCTTCGGCGATGATCCTCAGGCCCAGGCTGTGGCCCATGGCGATGACGGCCCGGGTGATGGAGGCATCGTTTTCATCCTCTGGCAGGTCATGCACGAAACCGCGGTCGATCTTGAGGGTGTGGATGGGCAGGCGCTTGAGATAGGCCAGGGACGAGTAACCGGTGCCGAAGTCGTCGATGGAGAGGCTGGCACCCAGGTCGCGCAGCTCCTGTAGGGTGGCCACGGCCCGCTCGCCCTGTCCCATCACGAAGGTCTCGGTGACTTCCAACTCCAGGTATCGGGCGGCCAGGCCGGTCTCGGACAGGACGCGACGCACGGTGGTGACGAAGTCGCTGCGCCGGATTTGCGGGCCCGACACGTTGACGGCCATGCGCTCCAGGGACAGGCCCCGGTCCAGCCAGGCCTTCGCCTGGATGCAGGCGGCGCGCAGCACCCACTCGCCGATGGGAATGATCAGTCCGGTCTCTTCGGCCAGGGGGATGAATCGATCGGGGGACACCAGCCCCATGTCCCGGTGCTGCCAGCGCAACAGGGCCTCCATCCCCACGATGCGGCCGCTTTCCAGTTCCACCTGGGGTTGGTAGTGCAGCAGCAGTTCGTCGCGCTCCAGGGCGCCGCGCAACTGGGTCTGCAGAACCATGCGCTCGAAGGCGGCGACCGTGAGTTCCCTGGTATAGAACTGGAAGGTATTGCGCCCGGCATCCTTGGCCCGGTACATGGCGGCGTCCGCATTCTTCAGCAGGGTCTCCGCGTCGAGGCCGTCCTGGGGATAGAGACTGATGCCCAGACTCATGGTGAGGTAGAACTCCCGGTCTGCCACCCGGAAGGGGGCGGCCATGGTGCGGGTAAGCTTCTCCGCCAGCACGGCGGCATCCTCCATACCGCGCAGGTGTTCGGTCAGGACCACGAATTCGTCGCCCCCCAGGCGTGCCACCGTGTCCCCGCGGCGTACCGTTTCCAGCAATCGCTTCGCCACGAACTGCAGCAGACTGTCGCCCACGGGGTGGCCCAGGCTGTCGTTGACGTGCTTGAAGCGGTCCATGTCCAGGAACAACAGGGCGAGGAGATCACCACTCCGAGCCGTTTGCTGGATGGCCCGCTGGAGATGGGCGCTGAGCAACAGCCGGTTGGGCAGGCCGGTAAGTGCATCGTGGTGGGCCAGGTATTCGAGCTTCTCCTGGGAACGCTTGATGGCGCTGATGTCGGAGAAGACCCCCACGTAGTTGGTGAGCCTGCCGGAGTCGTCGCGCACGGCACTGATGCTTAGCCACTCGGGATAGATCTCCCCGTCCTTGCGCCGATTCCAGATCTCCCCCTGCCAGTGCCCCTCATCGAGCAGCTTGCGCCACAGGGCGATAAAGAATTCCCGGTCATGACGCCCGGACTGGAGGATGCGGAGATTGTGGCCGATGGCCTCCGACCGGCCATAGCCGGTGATCTCGCAAAAGGCCCGGTTGACGTCCAGCATGTTGGCCTGGGGGTCCGTGATGACCACGCCCTCCCGGGTATTCTCGAACACCGTGGCCGATTGCCTGATGCGTTCCTCCGCAAGCCGGCGCTCGGTGATGTCGGTAAAGAGGGTGGCGAAACCGTTTTCACCCCAGGGCGCGACCGAGATGAAGAAATAGCGCTCCTGTGAGGCGAAATAGGCTTCGAACAGCACGCCCTGGCCCGTGCGGG
This sequence comes from Thiobacillaceae bacterium, assembly GCA_046703865.1. Taxonomy (GTDB): domain Bacteria; phylum Pseudomonadota; class Gammaproteobacteria; order Burkholderiales; family Thiobacillaceae; genus JBJKSP01. Next base: position 6,141 of record JBJKSP010000211.1, on the reverse strand, counting down.
CCACCCGGGCGAATTTTTCCAGGTACGGCGGGGGGGATATGCCGTAGGCGACGTCCCCGGTCCTGCCCACCACATCCGCGGCCTGCAGGCCGCTCATGGGCTCGAAGGCCGTGTTGACCTCGCGGACGATGTAATTGACCGCCTGCCCCGAGGCGTCGAATATCAGTTCGTTGAGGGTCACCCCCTCGGCCATGTTGGTGAACAGCACGTGCAGGCGTTGGTTGCTCTCGCGCAGGGCCAGGTCACGTTGCGCCAGGCGTGCCGCCATATCGTTGAAGGTTCGGGCGAGTTCCGTGATTTCGTCGTTTCCCACCACGGGAACCCGGGCGGCATAGTCCCCCTCGGCGAGGCCTTTGGCCCCCCGACGGAACCAGGCTAGCTTGCGCACCACCAGGTAGTGCAACAGCACGCCGCCCAGCACCAGGGCCATGACGTAGCTCGCCAGATGCATGATCTGGTCCTGGACCCAGCCCCGGATGATGAAGTTCTTGACGTCGCGGGCCGGCATCTTGATGCTGAGTATGCCCCGCAGTTCGCCCAACTTGTAGCCGAAGCCCGTGTTGTAGTGTTTCCTGATTTCGGGGGGGGCGTCGGCACGCTTGCCGTGGCACTGGAGGCAGAAGGGCGAGACCCAGATGGGTGTGGCGTAGAGGTAACGGCGCGCGCCATCGGCGTCCGTATAGCTCAGCAGGTCCTCCTGGGCCTCGGGGTGGCGGCGAAAGTAGCGGATGGCCCGCATTTCCACGCCGTCGGCCATGTTGGCGGGGTTGCGTGGGCGGTCGCTCACGTTTCTGAAGATGATGCCCCGACTGTCCTTCGGGTTGAAGTCCTGGGAGACGCTGCTGAAGGAATGGGCGGGCAGCAGGCCCAGGGTGCGTTCGTTCAGCGGCAGTCCGCTCTGCAGGAACTGTCTCATGTAGATGCGACGCACCGACATGAGCAGTTCGTACAGGGTACGACCGTCGGTCAGCATCTCACCCTCCAGGCCCCGCAACGCCAGCCGGTAGCTGGCGTAGGTGATGGCGCCCATGGCCAGAAGCACGGCAATGCCCACACTAAGCCAGATCTTGTGGGCCAGTCTCATGGGCACCCCACTGCTGCGTTCGAAGTGGTGGGATCGCAGGGACAGGCTTGCATCTCGTCGGCGTTGATGTCCGTATGACGGTTGGTCGGCGTGTCCCGCAGGACGGCGGCTATGTCCCCAAGGCCTTCCTTATCCGGATGGCACATCGAAAAATGAGAACGCACCCCAACTTCCCAAGGTGCGTTAGGGTTCTTGGCCGTCGCCCGCTCCGATGGTGGCCGAGCTTCTCCCTTGACCCATTTACGGCGGGTCGGACGCGAAAATGAAGGGCTCAACGCCCTAGGGCCGATCCCGGGCCGCGATCCGGTAAACTTGCGCCATCCATCCGTCAACCCCATTCACCATGCGCAACACCGCCGTACTCCTGATCGCCTGTCCGGACAGAAAAGGGCTGGTGGCGGCCATCGCCAATTTCCTCTACCAGCACAACGCCAACATCGTGCACGCCGACCAGCACCAGGACGGCGCCGCCGGCCTGTTCCTCATGCGGGTGGAATGGGACCTGGAAGGCTTCGACCTGGGACTGCACCGGTTCGGGGAGGCCTTCTCGGAGGTGGCGGCCCGGTACGAGATGCGTTGGCACCTGGCCCTGTCCAGCGTCAAGCCGCGCATGGCCATTTTCGTGTCCAAGCACGACCACTGCCTGGCCGACCTGCTTTATCGCAGGCAGGTAGGCGAGCTCTATTGCGAGGTCCCGCTGATCGTTAGCAACCACCCGGACACCCACTGGCTGGCCGAGGCCTACAAGGTGCCCTTCCAGCACATCCCCGTGACCACGGACAACAAGACCGAGGCGGAGGCCGCGCAGCAGGCCCTGTTAAAGGCCCATCACGTGGATTTCATCGTCCTCGCGCGCTACATGCAGGTCCTGTCGCCGGAATTCATACGCGGCTGGTCCCACCGCGTCATCAACATCCATCACTCCTTTCTGCCCGCTTTCCACGGCGCCAAACCCTATCATCGGGCTTTCGAGCGGGGCGTGAAGCTGATCGGGGCCACCAGCCACTATGTCACCGAACTGCTGGACGACGGTCCCATCATCGAGCAGGACGTCGCCCGCATCACCCACCGGGACGATATGGAAGACCTGGTGCAGAAGGGGGCGGACCTGGAGAAGGTGGTGCTGTCCCGTGCCGTGCGCTGGCACATCGACAACCGCATCCTGGTCTACGGAAACAAGACCGTGGTGTTCGACTGACCGGCCCCTTCAGCTGCAGGGACCGAAGCGTCCTGCCTGGAGATCAGGCAGGGGTCACTGGTTGCGGCAGACCTCGATGACGTCGTAAGGGAGCAGATGGGTCGAGTTCAGAACGTCGAGCCATGCGTTCACCTTGACGTGCATCTCCTGCACCGGCGCGGGGGAAACGCCGAAGAGTTCGGCGGGGCAAGCGAAAGACACCACCTTGATTTCACGCCCGCCGAGGGGGTGTATGGTGGTGATCTGTGGCCGGTTGGCGTACAGATCGGGCCCGATGGCCGACAGCTTCTTCTCCACCATGTTGATGTTGCTGTTGAGCTGCAATTGCGAGATTTGTGGCAGCAGGCCGATCGCCGATGCCGGCGTGGGCACAAAGCCGGGCGCCAGGTACGGATTGGCCGGAGGCGGGGTGGGGGGGGCGGCCTGGACGACCGTCGCGGTGGACTCGACGGCGCTTGCCACAGGCGGCGCGACCACTGTCCGAGATATTTCGGTCTTGGCGACAACGTGGTTAGGCTTGGTCTGCACGTGGGCGACGTGATGGTGTTTCGGCGCCGCCACCCTGGCGTGACGGATCGTCGCGTGGGCGCTCCACGCCGGGCTGGCGATCAGGACACAGGACAGGACGATGAAAAGGCTGCGCAGAAAGGCGTGTTGCCCTGGGGATTGCTTCATTGCGTTCGGCATGGACTCCCCTTCATCGATCCAACGGTGAAATTCTTCGAATTGTCACACATTTAGAGCCGGAATGCGCGCATGAGTTCCGACATCGATCCGGATGCGGGCGCAAGTCTGGCCGGACCCATGGCATGGCTCAGGCCAGGGAGCGCGCGAGCTTCGAAGCCGCGGCGTCGGCGCTGTGGGACGGCGCGCCTGGACTCGGCCGCGTGTCCGTCGATCGTCTGGGTTTCAAAGGGCGAACCCGGGCATCGGTGTCGGACAGGGAGCTTCGCATGGCCGCTTCGATCAGTTGCACGCAGGGGCTGTCCGGCATGGCAGCCAGATCGATGGCGGTCAAACCGACATGATTGCGCAGATCCGGCATGGCGCCGTGCCGTAGCAGGAAATCGACGGAGCCTGGACGATTGCGTTGAACCGCCGACATCAATGCCGTATTTCCGCCCTCATCCGTGGCGTTCGGATCGGCGCCGAATTCGAGCAGGGATTGCACGATCTCGAAGTGATCGAAGTCATGGGTCCGGATGGCGTGGATCAGGGCCGGCACCCCGTCGAAGGTCGCGTTCGGGGAGACACCGGACTTGAGGACGTCCAGCAGCATGTTGTCGGAACCGTAGTCGATGACTTTGCGCAGCGTGTCCGCGGTCGGGAGAGCTTGGTAGAACATGGCATATCCACCTTGAACAGAGTCAGCAGCAGTATGAAATCACCGGGATCCGGACGGTGTCGGAGAATCGGCCGCCGGGTCTGTGCCTATACGTCAGCAAGCGGTGTGCCCGGAAAGGTGGATTTGATGAGGGCGTGTTAACGCGCCCTGGCCAACGCGCCGTTCGACGTCCGTCCGGGATTCCTGGCAGGCACGCCCCGGCCGGTACGGAAACGGGCCAGGGCAGCGGCGGTGAGACCATGCCTGCGTACCCTGCACGGACAGTTTCCCGGGGTGTTTCGGATATGCCATCTTGGCACGACGCCCCGGGTACCTGTGTTTGGTCTACATTGAGAACGGAGGAAGATAGAGGAAAATCAATGGCATGGCATGACTGGTGGGGTGCAAAGCAGTGGGCGGCCTACTTGCATTACATGGATCTGCCCGTGATGCCGGTCAGCAAGCGCAGGCTGTCGGAATTGGAGGCGGGTGACGAAGATGCCCTGTTTGCGCGGCAGTACGCCGATATCCTGCTGGACGATCCACTCCTGGCCCTCAGGCTGCTCAAGGAGGCCAATGAGCGGCTGCCCCGGCGGCTGGCGCGGGACATCACCACGCCCCTGGGGGTGGTCCTGGCCCTGGGCACACAGGTGTTCAAGGAACATCTGGAGGCGGCGCCCGAGGCGTCCGAAGACAACACCGGATTGATGATTTGCGAGGGTCGTGCCGCACGGGCGGCCCGGATCGCCCTGTCCTGGGGGTCACTGCATTTCGACCTGGACCCCGCGGAACTGGCCCTGGCCGCCTTGTTGGCCAACGCAGGCGATGTGGAGCTGTGGGCCTTCGGTCCAGAGCTGCCCCAGAAGGCCCTGGACGAGCTGAAAAGCGGCCGGGCCACGCGCAGCGAGGAGGCCCAGCGCCAGGCCTGCGGTTTCGCCTTCATGGATCTGACCCTGCTGTTGATCGGGACCTGGGGTCTGCCCGACCTGATCAAGCAGCTCATTCGGGGGGACGAGGGGGTGCGGGCACAGCTGGCACGATTGGCCGTGGATACCGCCCGCCATCTCTGCAACGGTCCCACGGATCCGGCCTTGCCCCACGACGTGGTGGCTGCGGCCAAACTGACCAATGCCACCCTCAAGAAGGTCGTCGATGCCATGTCCGGACTGTCCGAGGAAGAACGCCAAGCCCTTCTGAGCGCTGCCGAGGCGCTGGCGCCGACACCAGCGGTGATTGAAGGGGAAACGCAACAGGTCGGGGCGCCAGAATAGACAGGCGTGCCCGCCGTCGATCTTGTTCGGAACAACCATGGCACGAAGGCTGTAGGAGCGACCTCCGGGTCGCGATTCGCAGTGATTTTCGCGACCCGGAGGTCGCTCCTACCTGATGGCAGGTCCGAACACGAAGCCGTCCATGCTGATCACGCCATAAGTCACCCCCGCCTCCAGGTGCCGTACCCTCAGAGGTTCCTCCGCGGCCCCCAGGGCTACGTAGAGGGGAAGGAGATGCTCGTCGGTGGGGTGGTTGCGCTCCGCATGGGGGGTCAGGGCGCGATAGTCCAGGAGGGCGTCCACATCGCCCGCCTCAAGCCGCGCCTGCATCCAGGTTCGGAATGCCTGCACCCAGTCCGGGGGCGGGTCGTCGTAGGCATAATGTCCGAACTCGTGGAGATTGTGGGTGAGTCCGCCGGAGGCCAGGATCAGCACGCCTTCCCGGGCCAGGGGACGCAGGGCCCGGCCCAGCGCGTAATGGTGGCGCGGGCCGTCCCGGAGCTGAAGGGCGAGCTGGGCCACGGGGATGTCTGCTTCGGGATACATGAGCATGAGGGGGACCCAGGCGCCGTGGTCCAGGCCCCGGTCCGGGTCGATATCCATTGCTAGCCCGGCCCCGCCGGTCAGGGCCTGTACCCGGGCGGCCAGGTCCGGCGCGCCGGGAGCCGGGTAGCGCAGTTGGTACAGCTCCCGCGGGAAGCCGCCAAAGTCGTGGATGGTCTCGGGATGCGCAGAGGCGCTCACCCGGGGCCGCAGGCTGAGCCAGTGGGCGGATATGGCCAGGATGGCCCGGGGCCGCGGAAGCTCGCGGCCCAGCCGCGACAATACGTCTCGTGCGGGGCCCGGTTCCATGATCAGCGTGGGGGCGCCGTGGGAGATGAAGACGGTGGGCAGGGGCTTGTTTGGTGCGGTCATGACGGGAACGATAGCGCATGGCAGGGGACAAACCAACGACCGCCCACAGCATCTTGAGTTCTGGGAGTACGAATATGCCTACCATCCTGATCACCGGTGCCAATCGGGGCCTGGGCCTGGAATGGACGCGCCAGTCTCTGGAAGCGGGCTGGCGGGTCATCGCAACCTGCCGCCATCCCGAGGCCGCAGGTGAACTGCAACGGCTCGTGGACGGGCAGGACCGGGCCACAGTCCACCGTCTGGACGTGACCGATGCCCAGGCGTTGCAGAGCCTGCGCCTGGACCTGGAGACAGAACCCGTCGACGTGCTGCTCAACAACGCCGGGGTCTACCTGGACAAGTTCGAACC
>JBJKSP010000210.1:0-5068 GCA_046703865.1 Thiobacillaceae bacterium | reverse complement strand
CCTTGGCTTGGGTTGCGCTGGTGCGGGTCTTCTTGGCAATGGCGCTGGGCACGCCATTGGGCGCCTGGAAGGTTTCCGGGTCGAAGCGGGCCAGTTCCTTGCCGTCTTTGGAGATCGTGTAGCGCAGAACCACAGGTACGGTTTCGGCGCGCACGTCCTGGTCCAAGGCGAAGAGGTCGATGGTCAGCTCGAATCGCTCGCCGGCCTTCACGGCCTGGGGCGCCACCTGCACGGATTCGATGCGCAGTGCGGGCTGCATGGGCGTTTCCACCTGAGGCACTGAGGGTTCAGGGGAGGGGGGCGGCATATCCACCACGACGGTACTGGTGCCGGTGGTGGGTTCGGGCGGGATGGCCGGTGGGCCGGCAGGGGATTCAGCGGGTAGCGTGGCAGTGGGTGCGGCGACGGTGCCGGCTGTCAAAGCGTCAGGCAGCTGGCGCACCTTCAGCACGGGTTGCAGCAACGCGTGTTTGGCAATCACGGCATCCGGACTTCCCACCGTGGCGGCAAGCTTGAGCAGGCCGCCGTTGCGCAGTAGGTCCAACTGCACGTTCTGCCCCACTGCATGGCTGCCGACTAAGCGGGACAGCTCTTGCATCCTGGTGACGGGCTGCCCATCGATGGCCACGATGACATCGCCGGCCATCACCCCGGCCTGCTGGGCAGAGCTCTCGGCGAGCGCTTTTACCACCCGCACGCCCGTCGGGTCATTCTGCATCTGGATGCCCAGCATGCCCTTGCTACCAAAGAGGGCATAGGCCTGGTCCCGCTGGCCCAGCATCAGGTAGACGGGCGCCAGGTTCCTGCGGACGACCTGTGGGGGGATTTTTGTCCGCTGCGACGCGGCCAGGGCGGCATGGGCCATCGCGTCGGCGTCCCGGTCCCTCTGAACCCCGAGGTTGATGTAGGCCATGGCCAGGTGCCTGTCGTATTCGTTGGAGGCGTTGTTGATGGTGGGATTGGCCTTGGCGAGACGCTGGGCCGCGGTCATGTCCGCCCCCGCGCCCTTGAAGTCGCCCTGGAAATATCGGACCCAGGCGCGTCCCCGCAGGGCACTTTCGTCCCAGGCCGGCTCGCGACGGAAATCCGACCTGGCCAGGGCCTTGTTGAAGGCGGCCATGGCCCGGCCGGCGTCATGCATGTGGAAATAGCACCAGCCCAGCACGCCGTTGTCGCGCATGTTGATGCGCCGGCCGCCGAAGGGCATGCCGGAGAACATGCCCGGGGCGGTGGCCCGTTCCAGGATGGCGGCGGCCTGGCGATACTGGTGATTGTTGTAATAGGCCATGCCCAACAGGTCCAGGGAGGTGGTGGACAGCCTGGGATCCCGGTCCGCCATGGGCTGGAGCAGGGCGATGACGCCGTCGTAATTGCCCTGTCGGTAGAGTTGGCTGGCCTTCGCGACGCCGTCGTCCAGGGCCGGTGCCTGGGCACAGCCGGCTATCAGGGCCAGGGTCAGAGAGAAAGCCGCCAGCAGGCGGGACAGGGTGGTTTTGCGCGATGTCATGGCTGCTTGTTCCTTTCTGCCGCATCGTTCCGGGTGGGGTCTTCTAGTGCGCCTGGATGCCCAGCATGTCCATGCCGCCGGATGGGGGCAGCGGCGCTGGCCGCGTACCGGAGATGCCTTGTGTGTGCCGGGCACCGCGGGTCATGCCTTGCAGTGCCGAAGCGGGAATGGTGTCCAGGCGCGGGACCAGCTTGTCCAACAGGCGGAACTCATAGTTCAACTGGCCCTGTTGGCCGTGGAACTGGGTGGCGGGATGATTGGGGTAGTCGAGACCAATAAACGTGAAGGCCCACTCCCCGCGGGACCAGATCAGCCTCGAGAGCAGGTCGTAGTCGATGGGTTTCCTGATGTGCGGGTGGGTGCCGATGCAATAGTGCCCTTCCCCGCCAAGACGCTTGAACGGCACGTTTTGCAAATGCGACACGGCGTTCGACAGGGTGCACTTGTGGATATCACGTGGCTTGTTGCCGCCCAGGTAGAGCAGACGGATTAGCACTCCGGGATTGGTATCGGTGACGGAACCGAAATTGAAGGATTTCTGGAACTCGTAGGTATAGGACGGAACCGTGATGCCACCCACCTGGCTCTGGCCAACCCCTTGTATATGGACTCTGGCGCCACTGGGCGCCAACGTCTGAATACCGGCGAAGACGTGGCGTCCCACGGCCTCCATGTCGACTGCGGAGGCGTCATGCGCCGCGGCCAGGCGCAACATCAACTTGCCTTGGCCGTTTTCCTTGGTGAACACCTCGCTGGGCATGTTGGAGAGCTGTTGCAGGAGCTTTGCAGCCTCGTCGTAGACCGCGATGTAGATGGGATTGGCGCGCAGGTTGTTGTCCCCGGGGGTGCCGACGCCCAGGATGGTGCCCTGGAACAGGTTCTTGCCGATCTTCCGCATGTGCAGGTATTCCAGGCCTACGCGGAAGACCTGTGCCCGGTTGCGACCGGTGGATTCATAGGTCCAGGCATCACTCTCCGTGGGAACCATGCCCTGTCGGGTGATGGTGCCCACAAAGTCACTGCCGCGCTTTTCGATACGGACCCGCACGGAGGACGAATTGTGGGGATCGACGACGGAGCCGGGTTTGCGCTTGATGTAGTTGCCCCACGAGAGGGACATGTCGGAGGCGATGAGCCATTCGCCGGCCAGGTCGTCCGGGTCATAGCTCGCGCCGCCACCCGCCGCCAGGGCCAGGCCCTTTGTCCAGATCGAGTGCAGTTCGGGTTGCGCTGCGGTGTTCAGGCGGGACTTCGCCTGGTTCAGTTCCTGGGACAGGACGGTGTAGTCCGGACAGCCCTTCCGCTGGGGCGTGGGCTTGATGAGCTGGATGTTGCGCCCGGCACTGGTGGCGCTGCCCGAGGCCTTGTTCTTCAGTTGCCGGGCCCAGGCCTTGTCCTTGCCCGCGTTCATGCCGTCCAGGGCGATGGACTGGACCTGGGCGGCATAGGCCAGGTCGTAGCCGATCTGGAAGAGGGTGGAATCGCAGTTGGACAGGCCGCCGGCCTGGCGCGGGGTCTGGGTGAGGAGTTGCTCGCGCAGGGAACGGGCCTCGGTGCGGATGAGGCCGTCCAAGCCCTTGCGGAAGTATTCGCGGCTGGCCGTGCTGGCCTGGGTCAGGCGGCGGATCCATTGGCCATACACCTCTTTCCGGTGCTGCCAGTCCGGCCAGGCCTTGTGGGGGGCGAAGGAGGCCTGGTTGGCACGCTGCAGGTGCCCTGCGGTGGCATTCAGGTGGTCGACGATGAGATTGTCCGCAGTGGCCGGGGCGAACTCGGCCAGGGCCGCGGCCCAGCCCAGTCGGGAGGCCGCCTGGTAGATCTCGGCCCGGGTCTGCTGGGCGTTGCCGCTGGTCTTCCAGCTCTGGGGCAGCCAGGGGCGGTCGAAGTAGGTGACGGTCTCGGCGGGCGGTTGCCGCGCAGGCGGGGACGGCTGCTGGGCGGGCGGTTGCGGCGTGCGGTCGGTGGGGGTGTCCAGCAGGTCGACGTCACCGGTACCGACGACCGTACCTTCGTCCACGAAACCGCCGTGTTCGGCCTGGGCCGTCGGTTCTTGAGCGCCATCGTGCCGCTCACGCACATCCCCGCCTTCGGGAGTGAAGCCGCTGTCAGCCAGGTGAGTTTGTTCCGGTGGAGCCCGGTCGTGGTCGCTGGGCCTGACCGAGCCGCCTTCGTCCTGGAAGCCTCCTGTCGCGGTGGCGGGCTGATCGTCCGTCGCCGGGGGCTGGAGGCGACCCAGCATGTCCTGCACCGCGGCCAGGACTTCGCGGCCGGTGCCATAGTCGAGGCGGGACAGGCTGGCGTGGAGCAGGTCCACGGGCTCCAGCCGGTTCTGCACATCCAGCAGTCTATCGGTGGCCGAGCCGGCGCCCGCGCGGTGGGTGGCGATCATGTCGGCGGTGTTGCAGTCCGTGCGCAGGTGCTTGTCGATCTCGGCATCGAGCGTCAGGAGGTTGGCCTTCATGTCGGGCGTGATCTCCTTCCCGGGGAAGGCGCGCTTCAGGGACTGGATCTCGATGCGCAGCCTGTCGGCCTGGCCGGCGCGGGACGATCGGGTCTGCTGGATCCGCTGGTCCAGGGCCTCGAGCCGTTCGAAGGGCACGGCCCCGGCCGAGAGGTTGCGTATCCTGGCCATGAGGGCGAAGGCCTTGTCCAGGGTGCCCTTGGCTGCGGCCAGTTCATCCTCCACGGCCATGTGGGCCCGGGCCCGTCCGGCCAAGCCCTCGGCGGACTGCCTGAAGGCGGCGATGCGTGCCTCGTCACCGTCCAGGGCGGCAAAGGTCTGACGCAGGTCCTCCAGGTCCCGGCGCAGCACGCGCTCGTCGGCCACGGCATCCATGGCCCTGTCGTACATGGGTTCCATGGTGAGGAGGGCGCTTTTCTCCGGCATCTCCCGCATGGCCGCCGCCACACTGTCCGCTGCCGGCGCGGCGGCAGAGGCCATCTGCCACAGGTCCGCGCACTGGGCCTTCATGTCCGCGTCCAGGGGCCCCAGGGTGTCGTCGATGCGTTGGCGCAATTGGGCGATGTAGGCGGGCATGTCGCGGATCGCCATGTTCTGGCGCAGCCAGTCTGCCCGGTCCTTTTCTGCCTTATCCGCCTCATTCTTCGCCTGAAGGTAGGCCTGCGCGTTGTCCAGGGCATCGTAGATGTTGCTGGCGGAGTAATAGGTCGTGACCCCGGCGATGACCAGCTGGATCGTCGGCACGGCGGCGATGAACTCCGTGGCCGCGGTGAGGGAAACGGCAATGCCGTTGCGCACCATGATGTTCTTCAGGCAATCCACGGCGGCCACGCCCTGGTCATGGCAGTCCTGGATGGCGCGCAGGTTATCCAGGATGATCAGGACGCTTGGGCCATAGCGAAGGACTGCACTGGGCTTGCCGGGGGCCAGGGGCTTCACCGTGCCGCGCATGTTGGGGTCGTCCATGGCGGGGGGCCCCTGGTAGTTGGGATTGGGCTGGACGGGTTCGCGCACGTCAGGGGGCGTTTCGCGGACGGTCTGCGCCTGGAAGCGGGCGGCCTGCTCTTCGGCGGGCACGTTGCCCAGGCGATTGAGTTCCA